>CAKROE010000061.1 GCA_934371915.1 uncultured Blautia sp.
CCCTGACGGCCGGAACGGCCTCGCAGCTGATTATCAATACGTCTGGATTCATGACGCTCTGTACCGATGATCTTCAGACCGCCGGCCTCTCTTGCCACATCGTCCAGCTTGATATCGGTACCACGGCCTGCCATGTTGGTTGCGATCGTAACAGCACCTGCCTGACCAGCCTGTGCAACGATCTCAGCCTCAAGCTCATGGAACTTCGCATTCAATACATTGTGCTGGATACCTTCACGGCGAAGCATTCTGCTGAGGAGTTCAGAAGTCTCGATTGTGATCGTACCGACCAGAACCGGCTGCTGTTTCGCATGTGCTTCCTTAACCGCCTCAACAACTGCGTTGAATTTTTCTTTCTTTGTCATGTATACGGCATCTTCAAGGTCTTTACGCTGTACAGGTCTGTTGGTCGGAATCTCTACAACGTCCATTCCGTAGATATCACGGAACTCTTTTTCCTCGGTAAGAGCTGTACCGGTCATACCGCCCTTCTTGTCATATTTATTAAAGAAGTTCTGGAATGTAATGGTTGCAAGAGTTTTGCTCTCTCTCTTGACCTTAACATGCTCTTTTGCTTCGATTGCCTGATGAAGTCCGTCAGAGTAACGACGTCCCGGCATGATACGTCCGGTAAATTCATCAACGATCAGGATCTCATCATCTTTTACAACGTAATCCTGGTCTTTGTGCATCAGATTGTGTGCACGAAGTGCCAGTGTAATGTTGTGCTGGATCTCAAGGTTTTCCGGATCAGCAAGGTTCTCGATATTAAAGAATTTCTCAACCTTCTTGACACCCTGTTCGGTAAGGTTGACAATCTTGTCTTTTTCATTTACAACGAAATCACCGGTCTCGACAACTTCTTCACCCATGATGGCAGCCATCTTGGTCATCTCATGGCTCGCTTCACCACGCTCAAGCTGCTGTGCAAGGATATCACATACTTCATAAAGCTTCGTGGATTTGCCGCTCTGTCCGGAAATGATCAGAGGTGTACGTGCCTCGTCGATCAGGACGGAGTCGATCTCATCGATGATACAGTAGTGCAGATCTCTCTGTACCAGCTGTTCTTTATAAATAACCATGTTGTCACGAAGGTAATCAAATCCCAGTTCGTTGTTGGTTACATAAGTAATATCACATCCATATGCTTCACGGCGCTCTTCCGGTTTCATGTCGTTGAGTACAACACCAACCGTCAGTCCAAGGAATTCATGAACCTTACCCATCCACTCAGCATCTCGTTTTGCCAGATAGTCATTGACTGTAACGATGTGAACACCCTTGCCTTCCAGCGCATTCAGATATGCCGGAAGTGTGGAAACGAGTGTCTTACCTTCACCGGTCTTCATTTCAGCGATACGTCCCTGATGCAGGATAACACCACCAATGATCTGTACACGGTAATGCTCCATACCAAGAACTCGCTTAGCGCCTTCACGTACTACGGCAAAAGCTTCCGGAAGAAGATCATCCAGTGTCTCACCCTCGCTCAGACGTTTCTTGAATTCTCTGGTCTTGTCTCTCAGCTGTTCATCTGTTAATTTCTGCATTTCCGGACGAAGAGATTCTGTCTTCTCTACAAGCGGCATAATACGCTTTACTTCATGCTCACTTCGTGTCCCGAATACTTTTTGAAATAAATTCATATCAAACTCCTGTTTCTATATTTATTCTGATCACTTTTATATACGAAATCATCCGTATTTACCCTATTTAAGAAATCCCTACTATTTTACCACTTTCCACCGTATAAAACAATGAATATTTCTTAAATAAAATGTGTCCACCCCATTATCTGTCATAAAAGCTCCCTTTTCTGTTCGTTGCATCTAACTCATTCTTGTCAACCTGCTTTCAATATGCTATGATAATCATCGAATCATTTGCCGTTTCTTATAAAACAGCATCATATTATCTGAAAGCTGAGGAGTTTTTATTTGAAGAAAAAAGAACTGACTTTTATCATCGGCATCGTTGTTTTTGCCCTGATCCTCTGGGGCGGCATGTACTTTGTCCGTCGCGGACATTACGGAAGCGTACGTATCACCGTAAACGGAGAAGTATATGGTACTTATTCCCTTGCAAAGGATCAGGTGATCCAGATCAACGATACCAATGTATGTGAAATAAAAGACGGAGAAATCCACATGACGGAAGCCAACTGTCCGGATCACCTCTGCATGAAACAAAAAGCGGTCGACAGTACAGGCGGTACAATCGTCTGCCTGCCAAATAAGGTTGTTATAGAGGGGGAAAAGGGGGAATCCTCTGAAGATGATTTCCCTGAGTTTGATACTGTTGTCTGAATATAAATACCTGTAACCGACCACCAGATCATAATCGTGGTTCTGCCGGTCAGTTACAGACAGTCTACTAATAAAGGATGTCACATATGAATCAGAAAAAGCTTTCATATCTCGGCCTTTTTGCCGCAGTTGCGATTATTTTCGGCTATGTGGAATCACTGATTCCGTTCTTTGCCGGAATTCCCGGAATGAAGCTCGGGCTCGCCAATCTGGCAGTCCTCTTCATTCTCGAGAAATATACCTGGAAAGAAGCTGCGCTTGTTTCCATTGTCCGCATCATCGTGATCGGATTTATGTTTGGAAACCTGTTCAGCATTCTCTACAGCCTCGCGGGCGCTGCACTCAGTCTCGCAGTTATGACCTTCATGAAGAAAAAATCCGGCTTCAGCATCCTCGGCGTCAGTGTTGCCGGAGGTGTTTCCCACAACATCGGTCAGCTCATCATCGCAAGTCTTATCACGATGACCTCCGGGCTGATCTACTATGCACCGGCACTTCTGATCTCCGGTGTCATCACCGGGCTCCTCATCGGAACCCTGACAAACGAGGTACTGAAACGAATCCGCTTCTGAACGTGCGCCGCCAGGCGCACATGCTGAAAATGCAGGGTACTGATATCCACAATCAATACTCTGCATTTCTTTTTGAATTATTGCACGTCTTTAACCGTATAGGTATTCTTCATCAGTTCAAAGCGTTCTTTCATCCCGGATGTCAGGTAAATATTCTTATCCTCATCCACGAATGCGGCATCTGCATTATATTTTTCCAGAAGCTTCAGCGCATCTTCCACTCCCAGCACAAAACATGCCGTAGAAAGTCCGTCCGCAAAAAGTCCGCTGTCGCAGATGACCGTAACGGAATCCAGACCGTTCCATACCGGATATCCGGTCTTCGGATCGAGGATGTGATGATAACGCTTCCCGTCTTCTATGAAATATTTCTCATAGTCTCCGGAGGTTGAAAGAAATTCGCCTTCATTCAATGTGATCGCGCCGAGATAATCTCCTTCCGGATCACGCGGATCGGTGAGCGCTACTTTCCAGTCGGAACCATCCGGTTTCTCACCATAAGCCATCACACTGCTGCCCCCGAGGTTCAGAATCATTCCTGACACCTCCGTCTGTGTTTTCAGAAAATCCGAAATTACATCGCAGCCGATTCCCTTTCCGGCAGCGCCAAGATCAAGTGTCGCCCCTTTTTCTAATGTCACTTTATCTCCATCCAGGGAAACTTTGTCATAACCAACATCCTTCAGAAGTTCATCCAGTTCTGACTGTTCCGGCACATGCGGATTTTCTCCGGCAATATCCCAGAGACGTATGATCTTACCGATTGTCGGATCAAATGCCCCGTCCGAATCCTGCGCAAGCTGAAAAATTTTCTCCAGATAGCCGGTAAGCTCATTCGACACTTCTACCGCCTCGCCGGACGCTGCATTCAGCTTCGCGATCTGCGAATCCTCATCCGTCCATGAAAGCAGACCCGTCTCAATCTCCCGAAGCCTGTCACCGATCGTCGTATTCAGCTCCTCCCCTGTTGTATACAAAGTCTCTGAAACCACGGTATCCATCGCAAAATCTGTATTTGTATATTTCTGCACCTCTGCATCTGCCATTACCGGCACCGCAGCCAGCATAAAACTGCTCATTCCACAGAGCAGACTGGTCGCAAACTTCTTTTTATTTCTCATTTTTCTCCGTTTCCCGGACCTTTACCGGTCCAATCTGTATATTTTTACGTGGACAGGTCACTTCACAGGCATGACAGCAGATACATTCTCCCGAAAGAGAGGTATCCCCGTCGATCTCCAGATGTGCCGGGCAGCGTTTTTTACAAAGTCCACATTTCGCCGGACATTTTTCACGGTTTCTGTGAAACAGCGCCGTCGGCAGTATCGGCATCATTGCAAAAACTGCGCCCATCGGACAAAGGAACTGACAGAAAAAACGCTCCTGCGTGCACATCCCGATCAGAATCAAAATAAGTAACGCAATTCCGATCTTATAGGAAGCATTCGGAAGTTTTCCTGCGGTCAGCATGGAAAAAACATCCCACGGACTCATGCCCTGAAGATTTGCATACCACCCGGTCAGTATGGACAGCAGCAAAAAAGCCAGAAGAATGTATTTTACTTTCTGAAGCACTCTCACTATTTTTTCCGGATAACCATGGCGGCCTTTTTTATGAGAAATCTTCTGCCGGATAAAAAGTGTCAGCTCATACATGGCATCACCAAGTGAACCAAACGCGCAGGCATAACCGCAGAAATGGCGTCCAAACAAAATCGTGATCACCAGAAGAACTCCCGTCACATCAAGAAAAGAGTTCCATGTGATCGGCTGGTGTGCGGCAAGTGCCTGAAAAACAGATTTTATTCCTGCAAATGCCGTGGAAAAAAGTGCCGGATAAAAAATGAAAAACACAAGCTGTATCGCAGCCCGGATCAGCCGGACCTTTCTCTGCCTCTTTTTCATTCGTTTTCCGCCTTTCCAATGGCATCAATAACCGCGTTGATAATACCGGTTGAACTGAATGTAGCGCCTGATACGGTGTCTACATCTGTGCTCTGTGCAGAAATAATGGCGCTGATAACACTCTCTCCCTGAGAAAGATAAGCGGAATCCTCACCCGGTGCACTTGTCACCTGAATGTCAGTGATCTCATCATCTTTCAGTGTTACCTGAACCTCGATTGCTCCACCAAATCCCTGTGCAGATCCGGTATAAGTACCGTCTTTGTAAAAGTTTTCAGAATCATCCGTACTTTCTGCATCTTCACTGTCTGCCGCGTCTTCTTTTGTTGCATTATCCTTTGCATCTGTCTTCGCCTGTGCTTTTGCAGTTTCCTGATTTTTTGCTGCTTCTTCAAGTGCAGCCAGCATTTCTTTCTGCTGTTCTTCGAGTGTATCCACACGCTTCTTTAACTGTGTGATCTCCTGAGTTTCCTGTTCCTGTGTATCTTTTTTCTGCATAGAATTATAGCCTATTACAGCCGCAAGAATCAATACAAGACACAAAACTCTCATAATAAAATTCTGGTATTTCATCTAAATTATTCCTCCGTCGCTTCCGGATCCTTCATTGATTCCGGTGTTTCAGCTGGTTCCGGTTCAGCTGTTGGTGTCGGGGTGGCTGTCGGAGCCGGAGTAGCCGTTGGCACCGGTGTTGCTGTCGGTACCGGGGTAGCTGTTGGCGCCGGAGTTGCCGTCGGGGCTGCCGTTGGTGTTGGTGTTGGTGTTGGTGTCGCCGTTGGGACCGGGGTGGCCGTCGGAGTCGCTGTTGCCAGCGCCTGTGCGATCGCAGCTTTTGCCGCATTCAAGATTCCGGTTGAGGAATAGGTAGCTCCTGTAACTGTATCAATCCCTTCTGCGGACTGTTTATCCAAAATTTCCGGATATATTTTTCTCCATGCTTTTTTAAAATAACTTGGAGTGTCTCCATTCTCATTTGTCACGTTTATGATTACGCCATCCTGAATGGTAACGTTAACAGTGACCAAACCCTGATACCCACTTGCTTTACCTGTATAAGTGCCATCTTTGTATTTTGTGCCCGGAGTATTTGAAGTATCATGACCAGGATTTACCACCGGTGCAGTTGTAGGTGTCGGTGACGGAGTCGCATTTACCGAAGCCTCCTCCAGAACTTTCTGCACTGCCTGCAGAATACCATTGGAGGAAAAAGTTGCTCCACTCACGGTATCGACTCCATATACCGTCTGCTTTTTCAAAATTGCCGGCTGGATCTTTGACCATGCTTTGCTGAAATATTCTTTTGTATCTGTATTTGTGTTTGTAATGGCTGTAATTTTTCCGCCTTTGATCGTAACAGTTACTTTTACAGGACCGTCAAATCCCTCTGCTTCCGCTGTATAGGTACCATCCTTATATGTAACATCCCCTGTTGGTTTTGAAATCACAACCGGTTTTGTCGTCTTCTTTTTTGTTGTTTTTTTGGTCGTTTTTACAGCTGAACTTTCCTTGCCGCCTGCCTTTGAAAGTGCATTCTGAACGGCCTGGATGATTCCATTCGAGGAATATGTTGCGCCACTGACCGCATCTACATTCGGAGTCTGACCTGCAAGAATCTTGCTGACAACACCTCTCGCAGAGGCAAAATAAGCCGGAGTCTCTCCTGATGCATCCAAAATATCTACGGCTGTGATCTTGCCGTCTGCAACAGTGACCTGAACCGTAACAGTTCCGCCAAATCCGGTTCCGCTTCCCTGATAAGTTCCATCTTTATATCCGCCTTCCGGAACTTCCGTTGTCGGAGTCGTTGTACTGCCCTGACCTTCTGCCGAAGTTTTCTTTGATTCATCCGGCAGTGCCTTCGCAGTACCTTTTGTGATGCCACTCTTTTTCGCTTTTTTCTTTTTGTCTTTTGCGACAGCTGTTGTACCATTTGTACTGCCATCAGATGAAGTATTATCATCAAAATATGCCGTTTTCAACAGACCCGACAGTTCCTCAGCATCCCTCACTTCTGTATTTTCCGGTCCTTTCTGAATCCCGTCGGTTGCCTTTCCCTGTACCGCCGTAACCGTCACTGCCGCGATCACCGCCGCTGCCGGAAGGAGTTTGAGCAGATTTTTTTTATCATGCATAATTTTTCCGTCCTTTTTATTCACGCTTTTTCCCTGTCTTTTTAACGTACAAAGGCAGGGGCTGTCCGGAAACGGCCCCCGTCTTTATTATTGTTAAATATCAGTTATCTTACTTTACAGTTACTTTGAATTTCTTTGTAATTCCATTGCATTTTACTGTAATTGTTGCAGTACCTTTTTTCTTTGCTGTTACAACACCTTTGCTGTTGACTGTTGCAACTTTCTTGTTGCTTGTCTTGTATGTAACTTTGGAAACCGGTGCTGCTTTTACTTTAATTGTAACTTTTTTGCCTTTTTTAAGTTTTGCAGAGGATTTTGCAAGGCTGAAAGTAGGTTTTTTAACTTTTACTGTAAGAACTTTCTTATAGTTGCCAACTGTTACTGTGATCTTGGCTGTTCCGGCTTTCTTACCTGTTACAACACCCTTGCTGTTAACTGTTGCAACTTTTGTGTTGCTGGATTTGAATTTTGCTGTTCCGGTAACACCATCTTTTGTAACACTTACAGTTGCTTTTTTACCTACGTAAACCTGGGCAACTTTTGCTGTGATTCCAGGTGTTTTTACTGTTACATTGTATGTTGCTGTTCTTCCGGAAATACTTGCTGTAATTGTTGCTGTTCCTGCTTTCTTGGCTGTAACTACACCATTTGCTACTGTAGCAACACTTTCATCACTGGATTTCCATGTGATATTTCCTTTAATATTTGTCTGTGCACTGATTGTTGCTGTACCACCTACATAAAGAGTTCCACTTGCCGGGCTCACAGTCAGACTCAGTTTTTCAAGGTTCGCTATAGCGGATGTCAGATGACCGATCTGTTCGTCAAGGGATGTCTGATGATAAATTGTCTTCTCTCCATCTGCAATTGCTTTTTCAATTGCGCTGATCATCTCCTGGCATTCTTCCAGTTCGCCTTCCATAACAGCCCATGATGCAAGTGTATAATCATCTTTGTTTAAAGCCTCTGCCTTTGCAATTTCAGCTTTCATTGCAGACATATCCAGACTATTCGGGTCAACCTGAGCCACAATATTTTCTGCTTTGACTTCAATAGGGAATGTATAATCCTGATATCCGAGTGCAAAAACAGTTACTGTCCAGTATCCTGTTCCATCTGTTCCTTTAGGCAGCTGGCAACGAACAGAATCTGTCAGACCAAGCTGAATACCCATGGATTTGTGCATCCAGTTATCAGCTGCAAATTTTGTACCGAAAGTTCTGAGGCAGTTTGTATATGTACTGTCCTCTCCGTAATACTTCCATTCAACTGCCTGCATTGCGTCTCCAAGCGGTCCGTAATTACCCTTAAGGTCTACACGAAGAAATTCTCCATAAGAACCATTAGCTGCCTGAAGCTCTACATTGACATCTGCTGTTTTCACCGCCTGATCTTTAAGTCCGGAATCACTTCCTGTCTTTCTTGCGCTGAAAGAAAAACTTCCGTCTGCATTCTTTGTGGCAATTTTAAGACCATTTGTGTTTTCTGTTACTGCTGCTGTTTCTGTATATGCTTTCAGATTTCCTTCCGCATATCCACCCTGCAGTGTTTCACCATTCATAACAACCGGATATGCCGCTTTGAAAGCTTCAAAATCAGCTGTAGCAACACGCACCGGAACATATTTGATGCCAGTTACTACATAGTGTTCCAGAATTTCTACATTTCCGTCTACCGTAAGCTTACCACTGCTGTATGCAATTTCTTTTCCATCTGTTGTGATCATATTTTTATTATCAGCACTCCAGTGTGAAAGTTTATACTGATGTCCTTCTTCAGTATAAATCGTAGTCATACACTGGAAACTTCCTCTGTGTATTCCATGTCTTGCTGTTGATCTTGTTACCGCATCAAATGCACCTTTATCAGTTTCATTATTAGCATCTGTTTCAGCTGATGCTGTTGTATCTCCTGCCATATATACCGATTCATTTGCCCAGTACTGTGACCAGCTGATTCCTGCATATACATACTGATATTCACCGGTAAGCTCATTTTCACTTCCCTCTGAAAAAGCAGCTACATCTGCGCTCTCACTGAAAGCGTCTATATCTGAATCAACTTCCTCTTCTTCATCATCTGCTTCGTCTGCGTCTTCTTCAATCTCGATTTCGTCTTCGTCAGATTCATCTGCAATTTCAACGTCTGCATCATCTGCTTCGACATCCTCTGTATCTGTATTTTCCTCTACTGCAATTTCGCTGTCCTCAAATTCTGCTGCAAATGCAGTTGCCGGCATGCCTGAGAATGCTACTGTCGCACTGAGGATAACCGGTGCAATTTTCTTTAACAAATTTTTGTTAGCCATGTTCTTCCTCCTCTTTCTTTTCCGTTAGCTTCTTCTAACCTATATTTTTATATCATAAAAAAATTTCCGTGTCTATATTTTCGTTAGGTTTTTCTAACTAAAAACTGACTTTTTTTCTCAATAATTTTATTATTGAGAATATTTTTCATATAAAAACAGTACGAAACACACCTGTTGCTTTTATTTAACTTTTTCTTCATATATTTTCTGCTGTTTTCATATACAGATTGTGCGGAACAAAGCGGACAAGTCCGCTTCAAACTCCCTGAATCCCTCAATCTTTGAGGGACTTGTTACGCTTTGCGCGCCAGATGCAGTCTGCTTCAGCAGACATGTTCCTCATGCATCTGGTCGCATCCTCGCGGAGCGTTTTTATGTAATAGGAACATTACGGAGTAATTTCCTATTACACAAAAAAGAGACCCGTCGTTCCCCGCTGACAGGGAATGAAACAGATCTCTGTATGTCATTATTTTTCAGTTTTTATTCAGTTCGTAATAAAAAATATACTGCTGCATGATTCCTCTCATGCCATGATACCGACGGTTCGGAAACCCTCTCCGGTAATGCTCATCAAGCACCTGTCGGATATGGGTATCAACCGGAAATGCATCTGTATGATGCAGTGCAAACAGGCAAATGCAGTCTGCCACCTTTTCTCCTACACCGCTCAGCTTCATAAGTTCCTGTTTCGCGCGGCGGTAATAACGAAATCGGTAGATTCTCTCCAGTGAAATCTCTCCGTCCAGAATACTCCGGGTCGTCTCCACAATATAGCGTGCCCGGTATCCCATTCCAAGATTACGAAGCTCCTCTTCGGATGCATCCGCAAGCTGCTCCGGTGTCGGAAATGCATAATATTCTTTTTCGCCGGAGATTTTTTTCTCTCCGTAAGCCTCGCACAGCCTCTCCACGCAGCCCCTGATCCGGGAGATGTTATTCTGCTGCGAGATCAGAAACGTGATGATCATTTCCCACAGATCCTGCTGCAGGATACGAATGCCGCTCCCACACTCAGCGGCTTCCACCAGATAAGTATCTCTGGGATTTATTTTTGCTATATAACTGCTGTAATCCGCATCAATGTCAAAATATGGCACCCAGTAACAGATAAACTCCATGTCACTGCAGTAAAAATTTACGATACTGCCTTCCTGTGTCATCTTCAGGTACTTATCGCCTGCGATCAGTTCATAGGTATTTTCTGCTGTTTCGTACATCCGGAAGCACTGTCCGGACTGACAGATCTCCTTCAGGCTGAAATTATCCAGCTCTACTGTAATCATTTGTTTTCTCCGTTTCCCTTACATCTGATGGCGCACTACCCGGTACTCATCTCCGTTTCGGTAATACGGACATTCCTTGTATTCTGTACTGATGAAACGATAGTATTCGTCTTCATCCAGATTTACATCACAATAATAGCTCTCACTGTCCTCGTCATATACATAATTCGCACAGTAATCGCAGCTCGTTGCCTTTCCGCTCAAAAGTCTTCCTCCATGAAACCGCTTTAGTCTCTTTTGAAAATATCGCGGGTATAAACTTTATCTTTGATGTCATCCAGGCACGCATCGTATCTGTTGGCAATGACTGCCTGACTCATCTCTTTAAACTTCGCAAGATCATTTACTACACGGCTTCCGAAAAATGTGCTGCCATCTTCCAGTGTCGGCTCATAAATAACAACCGTAGCCCCTTTTGCCTTGATACGCTTCATAACACCCTGAATAGAACTCTGACGGAAGTTGTCGGAATTGCTCTTCATGGTAAGTCTGTAAACACCGATCACGCATTCTTTTTCACAGTCTGCGCTGAAATCTCCACGATTATAATAATCATAATATCCTGCCATATGAAGTACACGGTCTGCAATAAAGTCTTTACGTGTACGGTTACTCTCTACGATTGCAGACATCATGTTCTGTGGTACATCTGCATAGTTTGCAAGAAGCTGCTTCGTATCTTTCGGGAGGCAGTATCCGCCGTAGCCAAAGGACGGGTTGTTGTAATGACTGCCGATTCGAGGATCCAGGCAGACACCGTTGATAATCGCCTGTGTATCCAGCCCCTTCATCTCTGCATAAGTATCCAGTTCGTTAAAGTACGATACACGAAGTGCCAGATAAGTATTGGCAAAGAGCTTCACTGCCTCAGCCTCTGTAAATCCCATAAACAGTGTATCAATGTCTTCCTTGATTGCGCCCTGCCGGAGAAGTGCGGCAAATGTATGAGAAGCCTCTACAAGATGAGCATCATCTTTGTCTGTGCTGACGATGATTCTTGACGGATAAAGGTTATCATAAAGTGCCTTGGATTCTCTCAGGAATTCCGGGCTGAAAATAATATTGGAAGACTGATATTTCTTACGTACAGACTCGGTGTATCCAACCGGAATCGTGGATTTGATAACCATGATCGCATTCGGATTGACAGACATTACCAGCTCGATCACCGCCTCAACTGCGGATGTATCGAAAAAGTTTTTGCGGCTGTCATAATTGGTCGGTGCTGCAATGATAACAAAGTCTGCATTTTTGTATGCGGATGCACCATCTGTTGTTGCTGTAAGATTCAGTTCTTTTTCTGCAAGATATTTCTCAATATAATCATCCTGTATCGGGGATTTGCGGTGGTTGATCAAATCAACCTTCTCCGGTATGATGTCTACTGCATGTACTTCATTGTGCTGTGAAAGCAGAACCGCAAGTGATAAACCTACATATCCTGTACCTGCAACTGCTATTTTGTATGATTTCATAATTTCTCCTTCATTATCTTATATATATTTATTTCCAGATCTTCCACGGTGCCTCTCCGCTCTGCCAGAGCTCTTCCAGCATATTTTTCTCGCGTAAAGTGTCCATGCACTGCCAGAAGCCTTTGTGCTTATAGGCATTCAACTGTCCCATACGGGCCGCCTCCACAAGAGGGCCTTTTTCAAAAACAGTCTCATCACCCTCGATCAGATCAATGATCGACGGTTCCAGCACCATAAATCCGGCATTGATCCAGCCACCGTCTTCTTTTTTCTTTTCTCTGAAATTGGTGATTGTTCCATCATTTTCGATATCGAGAATACCAAAACGTCCGCCGGGCTGTGCTGCCGTAAGCGTTGCCATCTTTCCGTGCAATCTGTGATATTCCAGAAGTTCTTTTATGTTGATATCAGCTACACCATCACCGTACGTCATCATAAATGTGTCTTCTTCAAGATATTCACGGACACGTCTGATACGTCCGCCGGTCATCGTATTCAGTCCGGTATCTACAATTGTCACCTTCCATGGCTCCAGCACATTGTTGTGCACAATCATTTTATTTTCCTGTGTGAAATCAAAGGTAATGTTGCTGTTGTGAAGATAATAGTCTGCAAACCATTCTTTAATAACATGCTGTTTATATCCACAGCAGATCACAAACTCATTAAATCCATAAGCAGAATACATCTTCATGATATGCCAGAGAATCGGCTTCTCCCCGATCTCAATCATAGGCTTTGGTTTCAGATGGCTTTCTTCACTGATTCTGGTACCGAAACCACCCGCTAAAATCACAACCTTCATATAGTTTCTCCAATCCGTTCGTTACATTGTACTCAATACTATTATTCTAATACAAAGCAGGCAAAAAAGAAAGACCAACGTTCGCAGAAGCCAAAAGAAAGCCCCCACAGCTTCCGCCATGAGGGTTTCCTTTCATGAAAATTGATTTATTTTACTGTGATTCTGATATTGTATTTCTTGTTTCCGGACTTCACAGTAATGGTAGCTTTACCTTTTTTCTTTGCTTTGATCACACCGGATTTGCTGACGGTTACGATCTTCTTGTTGGAAGTAGACCATGTAACCTTCTGTAAGCTTGTTATCGGTGTAAGTGCTGCTTTGAGTTTCAGACTCTGGCCACGTTTCATCGTTGCTTTCTTGCCCTGATTTTTGCCGGTTGCTGCATTCGTAACCTTGATGGACTTCGTTGCAACTGCAGGCTTCTGAACCTTTACCTTGAATCTTGCTTTTTTGCCGCTTGCAAGCTTTACCGTGATCGTTGCGCTCTTTCCTGCTTTGAGACCTTTAATCCTGCCATTTTTAACAGATACGACTTTCTTGTTGCTTGTCTTCCAGGAAACAACTCGGTCTCCCGCACCCATTGTCACTTTTACGGTAAAGGACTGTTT
>CAKROE010000062.1 GCA_934371915.1 uncultured Blautia sp.
TCCCAATTCCATCAACCGATGCCTCGAAAACCGATGACTCAGTAAGAAGTAAGTCCCAATCCCATCAACCAATGCCCCGAAAATGGATGACCTGGAGAGTGATAAGTCCCAATCCCATCAAGCGATGCCCCAAAAACGAATGACTTAATTGAATCAGTCCCTGTATCAGGTCAATCATTTTTACATTTTCAGTGAAAAAATAGAAAACTCTTCTAAAAAAAAGAACACATTTCTTGATTTTTTATCATGGTATAAAAAATCAACAAAAACTATAATAAAATCAGCTTAAGAAAGAACAAACCTTACAAGAAAAGGAGAGGACAATCACTATGAAAATGAAAAAAGTTACAGCAATGGGTATGGCAGCTTTAATGGCAGCAACAATGATCCCGTCAGTACCGGTTATGGCAGACGGCGGCGGAAAGGTTTATTATCTGAACTTCAAACCGGAAGCAGATGAAGCATGGCAGAATCTGGCAAAAGCTTACACAGAAGAAACAGGAACAGAAGTAACTGTTGTAACAGCCGCATCCGGACAGTATGAGACAACACTTCAGTCTGAAATGGCTAAAAGCGATGCACCGACACTGTTCCAGGTAAACGGACCGGTTGGACTTAAGAGCTGGAAAGATTACTGCTATGATCTGAAAGATGCAGAAATCACAAAAGGTCTTACATCTGATGCATACGAACTCAAAGACGGAGATGCAGTAGATGGTATCGCATACGTAATCGAATCTTATGGTCTTATTACAAACAAGACTTTACTTGAAAAAGCAGGATATTCACTGGACGACATCAAGAGCTATGACGATCTGAAGAAAGTAGCTGATGACATCCAGGCAAGAAAAGACGAACTCGGAGTAAAAGGTGCTTTCACATCTGCAGGTATGGACGGCTCCTCTGACTGGAGATTCAAAACACATCTTGCAAACCTTCCGATCTACTATGAATACAAAGAAGACGGAATCGATGATACAGAGGCAATCAAAGGAACATATCTTGACAACTACAAGAACCTGTTTGACCTGTACATCACAGATTCTACCTGTGACGGAGCTGAACTTTCTGCAAAGACAGCAGATGACTCCAGAAACGAATTTATAAACGGCGAAGCAGTATTCTATCAGAATGGTACCTGGGAATATGCAGAACTGTCCAAAACATACGGTGATGATGAAATGGCAATGATCCCGATCTACTTTGGTGTAGATGATGAGAACGAGGGACTTGCAACAGGTACAGAGAACTACTGGTGTGTAAACAAGAATGCATCTGAAGAAGACATTCAGGCAACTCTGGACTTCATGAACTGGTGTGTAACCTCTGAAACAGGAACAAAATCCATGGCAGATGATATGGGATTCACACTTCCTTTCGAAACAGCACAGGAGTCTGCAAACGTATTTGTAAAAGAGGATGCTGAGTACACAGAAGCAGGTCTTACACCTGTATCATGGAACTTCACAACAATGCCGTCTGAAGAGTGGAAAAACGGTCTTGGAACAGCTCTTACCGCATATGCAGCAGGCACTGGTTCCTGGGATGATGTTGTAAGTGCATTCGTTGACGGATGGGCTACAGAAAAAGCTCTTTCTGAATAATTTGATTTAGAAAACAACATGTAATCAGCAGGAGGAGGCAGAATTTCTTGCCTCCTTCTGTCAGTCATAAAGCCGTAATAATTATTTTTGCGGAACAGGGAAGAGGAGATTCATCATGGTAGGAAGAACAATCAAAAAGTGGTGGCCGATTTTTGTACTGCCAACCTTTGCGGCATTCGTAATCGGTTTTCTTTGGCCTTTCATCTGGGGCATTTATCTTTCATTCTGTAAGTTTACCACTGTACAGGATGTGACATTTGTAGGATTTTCGAACTATTCCAAGATTTTACTGGATAATACCTTCAGCCATTCCTTCTGGCTGACGGTTGTATTTGCATTCGTATCCAGTATTCTGATCAACGTACTGGCATTCTTTATTGCACTGGCACTGACAAAAGGATACAAAGGAACAAACGCTTTCCGTACAGTATTCTTTATGCCGAACCTGATTGGCGGTATCGTACTTGGATACATCTGGCAGACTCTGTTAAATGGTCTTCTGTCCAAATGGGGACAGCCGCTGCTTTCACTTTCCGCGAGAAACGGATTCATCGGTATGCTGATTCTTCTGATGTGGCAGCAGATCGGATATATGATGATCATTTACATTGCCGGTCTGAATAACGTATCTCCGGATCTGGTTGAAGCTGCTCAGATCGACGGTGCGACAAGCAGACAGATCTTATTTAAGATCAAACTTCCGATGATCATGCCGTCTGTTACAATCTGTACATTCCTGACACTGACAAATGGATTCAAGATGTTCGACCAGAACCTCTCACTTACCGGAGGTGATCCGGGAAAACAGTCTCAGTTACTGGCACTCAATATTTACGATACATTCTATGCAAGAAGCGGACCTCAGTGGAAAGGTATCGGCCAGGCAAAAGCCGTCGTATTCTTTATTCTCGTTGTAGTGATCGCGCTGATCCAGCTTCGTGCTACATCATCTAAGGAGGTTCAGCAGTAATGGAAAATAAGAAAAAAAGTCCTGTTGCGACAATTATACTGACAATTATCTGCATCCTCTGGATGTATCCGATCGTACTGATCCTGATCAACTCATTGAAAAAAGAGGCGGCAATTACAACCGCAGGTGTATTCAGCCTTCCAGCAGGTGAAACCTGGAACGGCATTGCAAACTTTGTGGCAAGTGTAACACAGATGGATTTCCTCAAATCTTTCTGGTACAGTCTTGTGATTTCAGTGATGTCCGTTGTTTTGATCATGCTGTGCTGCTCTATGGCGGCCTGGTATATTGTTCGTGTAAACGGAGCATTATCCAAGATTTTCTATTACCTCTGTGTATTCAGTATGGTAGTACCGTTCCAGATGGTTATGTTTACACTGGCAAAAACAGCAGATACCTTACATCTTAACAATCCTTACAACATCTGCATCATTTATCTTGGATTTGGTGCAGGTCTGGCAGTATTTATGTTTACCGGATTTGTAAAAGGTATTCCGCTTGAAATCGAAGAGGCAGCTCTGATTGATGGATGCAGTCCGCTGCAGGTTTATTTCAAAGTGCTTATCCCAATTCTGAAACCAACGATTATTTCTACAGCAATTCTTGAACTGATGTGGGTATGGAACGATTATCTTCTGCCGACACTGGTTCTGGATATCAAGAAATACCGTACCATTCCAATGGCAGTTCAGTACTTCAGGGGAAGTTATGGACATGTACAGATGGGACCGATGATGGCAAGTATCATGATTGATATCATTCCGATTATCATCGTATACCTCGTATGCCAGAAATATATCATAGAAGGTGTTGTAGCCGGTGCCGTAAAAGGCTGATACAGACTATAAAAAAGACCTTTACAAAAAGTCTCCGGGAAGATATTCTTTCCGGAGGCTTCGTGCTATAATTATAAAAAACTTCAAAAAACAGGAGTATGGAAATGACAAATGTTCTGATCGTAGACGATGAAAAAATAGAAAGGGAAGGTCTCAAATACCTTCTGTCCAGAGAAGAAGGGGAGCGAAAAGTATTTGAAGCTTCGAATGGCAAACAGGCACTGCAGATTATCCGCACAGAGGATATTCAACTTATTCTGACTGATATCAAGATGCCGCATATGGATGGACTGGAGTTATCGAGACGTGCCAAAGAAGAAAATCCGGCATTACAGATTGTGATCTTCAGCGGTTACAGTGATTTCAGTTTTGCGCAGGAAGCAATCCGCTACGGAGTGACAGAATATATTCTGAAGCCGGTTAATCCGGATGATTTCCACAAAGTGATCCAGAAAGCCGAGAAAGAGATTGACCGCCGGAAGAAAAAAGAAAGCCAGGAGATCAAGGAAAAAAATTTCCTGCAGCAGTATTTTCTCCAGAACTATCTTTATTCCGGAAAGACAGAAACACTGGAAAAAGCAAAGGATATGATTGACCTTGACAAATGGAACGGCTGGCATTGCGGAATCCTGATCGAGTCTGATGTGGCTTTTTTTGATACGGCAGAAGAAAACCTCGAGAATGAAATTCAGAAAGAACTGAGGAGAGTCTGCTTTTATCTGAATCTGAATGCGAGACAGTCACTGCTTCTGTTTCAGGATGTTTACTGTGATTATCAGCTTGTTGCAAATCATCTTTATAATTATATGAAGCGAAACTACCGGGACAGTTTTTATCTGGCAGTCAGCCGGAAGTTTGAAGGCTGTGAATGCCTGCCGGAGATTTTGGAACAGCTGGAACAGCAGATGGAAGAAAAATTCTATCACCCGGAAAAACATGTTTTTTCAAATGAAGATGATGTACTGAAATTGTCTGTAGGTGAAGTACAGGATTCACAGATTATGCAGATGATCTCAGAAGATATCACGCGCAAAGATACAGAGCAGCTTCGCAGGCATTTCGAATGTCTTAAAGAAAAGTATTATGACAACACGCAGTATTCTGCAATGTATATCAAATTTGTATTTTCCAATGTCATTCAGGAGCTTTTCCAGGAAAATCAGTTTTCAGGGGAACACCGTCTGGAGCAGGAAGTAGAAAAACTTTATAAATGCAAAAATATTATGGAAATCCTTGCAGTGACCGAAGATAACATCAAAGAATACGAGGCTTTTCTGGAACGTTCTATGAGCGCATCAAGGAATGAAGTGGCAACAGTAAAGAACTATATCTATCAGCATTATGAAGAAGATCTGAATCTGGAAATGCTGGCAGAGAAAGTTTATCTGTCGTCCGGATATCTGAGCTTTATTTTTAAGAAAGAGACAGGCATGAATCTGAACCGCTACATTCGTGTGTTCCGCATGGAAAAAGCAAAAGAGCTTCTTTGCAGTACCAATATGAAGGTGGCGCAGATCAGCGAACGTGTAGGATTTGCAAATGTCTCCTATTTCTGCAGGAGTTTTCGGGAATATTACGGAAGCAGTCCGGAGTCATACAGGAAAGGAACCGGGGAGGATGAACAGACTTCGTAAAATATTCAAAAATATGAAATACCGCCACAAGCTGACGATTCTTCTTGTTGTGACGAGCCTGGTGCCGATGACGGTGCTTGCACTGTACAGTCACAGCCGTCAGAGTACGATGGTACGAAGCAGTGAACTGGAAGACATGCAGTCAATCATGGAGCAGACCAAAGAGAGTATCGACAGCCAGACCGCAGTATATGCGAGCCTTCTGAATTATCTGACGTATTCACCGGATATTGAAGAAATCATTAAAGAAAAAAATATTGATAATTATACTGCTTACGAGAAGTATACGGAAATTGCAGATCCGCTTTTGTCCGTACCGAAATCTTATCACGATGCGATCAAACGGATTCAGCTTTTTGCAGACAGTATTCAGGTCGAACATGAATATACACTTGTTCCGCTTGACAAGATGCAGGAAGAGTGGTGGAGTGAAGGACTGAAAGATGATGTACGTATCCAGTGGAAAGTGGATCGGACGAGGGGAGAAGTTGTAGCTATACGTATGAACTATACCAATCAGAAGCTGAATGCGGTTCTCTGCATTTCATTGGATTATAACAAAATCTTCCAGCCGCTGACTAACATTCTGACAGATGAAAACGGTGGAATTGTAGCGGATAAAGATGGCAATGTGCTTTACAACAAAACCGGTTTGAAAGAACTTAAGTTATCCAACGATAACAAAAAGGATGCTTCGCAGACAGCGGACAAACTGATCAGCAAAATCAGTCAGACATGTGCCTGGACGCAAACCGAGAGCGAAGAAAATGACTGGGTATTTTACCTTTACAAAAGTCAGGATGCGATCTCGGGATCTGTACGGAGACTTCTTCTTGAGGAGATTCCGCTGATTATTGCCTGTGGCTTTATTATTCTATTTCTGGGACTTTCTTTTTCAAGAATTTTTACACGAAAGATTGAAGAACTTACCAAAAATATGGATCAGGTCAATCATGGAAGCCGTGAAGTTACGGTAAGCAGCGATTCTGAAGATGAAGTTGGTATCCTGATCAATAGTTTTCACAATATGATGGATGAGATCAACCGTCTGATTGATGAAGTATATGTAAATAAGATCGCGCTCAAAGAATATGAACTGAAAGCACTGCAGGCGCAGATTAATCCACATTTCCTGTATAATACACTTTCGATGATGAACTGGATGGCAATTCGGAGCAATCAAATGGAAATCAGCAAGGTAACGCTTGCCTTGTCAACATTTTACCGTACGGCACTCAGTAAAGGTGAGGATGTAGTTACGGTTGAGAACTGTATTCAGAATATGCAGGCATATCTTGAAATCCAGCTTACTATGCATGATAACAATTTTACAGTTGACTGGGATATTGACCCGACGATCAAAAATGAAAAAATGCCGAAGCTTCTTCTGCAGCCGGTTGTTGAAAATGCGATTGAGCATGGCATCGATGAAAAAGAAGACGGAGACAAAAAATTATTCCTGTCTTTCCGGGGGAACGGTGATGATGTAGAAATCACAGTCCGGGATAATGGAATGGGAATGACACAGGAAAAAGCAGAGACGCTTGTTACTTATCAGGCAAAAGGTTATGGCCTTAAAAACGTCAATGATCGTATTCGGCTTTTATATGGAGAAAAGTACGGAATCCAGATTTTCAGTGCACCGGATGAGGGGACGACAGTTGTGATGAGATTTCCGAAGGAGGGCAGGAAAGATGAAGTATAAAAAAATAACAGCACTGATACTTTCCTGCGCTTTTGCATTGAGCGGATGCGGTGGCGCAGGCCGGCAGGGTAAAGAGCAGACACAGGAAACGCAGAGTGTGGATGCTGCCGGGGACACAGAAGCATGGCAAAAAGCAGAAGAGAGTCCATATGCAGCATATCCTGAACTGGTGACCTATACACTTGGTCAGATGAGCGGGGTAAACAATTCAAATCTCCCGGATGGAGACACTTACGAAGATAATGTCTATACGAGATATCTTCGGAAGATGTTGAATATCCAGAACGACAACGCATATATGGAACGGGAAGACCGCTATGATGAGTTTATCAATATTCTGGTAAAAGACCAGACACTGCCGGATGTACTTGTTGTTTCTGACAGGGCGACGCTTAAAGAACTGGTAGAAAACGATCTTGTAGAAGATTTGTCGGATGTCTATGAAAGCTGTACAACGGCAAGAATCAAGGAGATGTTCGAGAGCTATGGCAGTGACCTTCTGGATGCGGGAAAGTTCAACGGAAAGCTGATGGCAATCCCGGAAACTGTGATTGATCATGGTCCGAGACTCCTGTGGCTTCGAAAAGACTGGATGGATGAACTTGGACTTGACGAACCGAAGACACTGGACGATGCTTTTGAAATTATCGAAGCATTTGTGGAAAACAGGATGGGAGCAGAAGAGGGTGAAGATCCGGTGGGGCTGGTGTGCGACACAGATCTTGTCGGAAGTACCAGTTCCAGTTATTCGGTAGAGCCGGTGTTTGACAGGTTCCATGCGAGCCCGCAGCGCTGGGTAAATCAAAATGGTGAGATTGTATATGGCTCCGTGACACAGCAGACCAAAAATGCATTGAGTTATCTTCATGAGTTATATGAAAGAGGTGTCATTGATCAAAATTTTGCACTGCGTGCCCAGAACAATCTGCGAGATCTTGTGGTAAGTGGAAAATGCGGGGCATTTTTCGGACTATGGTGGACACCGAATAATCCGTTGATGGATGTATATGAAAAAGATAAAAATGCTGACTGGGAACCATACTATCTTCAGCAGCCGGAGCATGATAATGCGTATGCTTCTTTTCGTGATAACAAATATGTGGTTGTGCGTAAGGGATATGAGCATCCGGAAATTGTGATGAAAATCATCAGTGTATTGTTTGATTATACAAGATATGAAGCAGAAGATGCGGATGACGTCAATGAATATTCTGCGTTGAATGTAGAGCCGACAGCAAGACCACTGGTCATCAATGTCGATTATAATGAAGCCACATTTCAGATTACAAAGGATATACGTGCGGTTCAGAATGGTACAGACAAAAAAGAAAATTTATGGGGCCTGGAAAAATCTTACTATGACGCATGTGAGAATTATCTTTACGGTAAAACATCGACTCCGGAAGACTGGGCTGCCTACAAATCAAGAATTTCCGCAGTGGGACTCCTTATAGATGGCGGCTATCAGTCACAGGAGCAGAAGTATCTGGATGATACAGATGGTGAGTTGCCGAAATCTCTGCAGCAGCTTGAAAAAGACTCGTTCATCCAGATCATTATGGGTGTGAAGCCGGTTTCTTATTTTGATACGTTTGTAAAAGAATGGTATGAGCAGGGTGGTGAGGAGCTGACGGAACAGATCCGCCGCTCCAACCCCGGTGAGTGATGTTCTGAATGTGTCGGGTCACTTATTTTCCCAGATGCCAGATGTCCTGATCGTATTCTGCAATCGTTCTGTCTGATGAGAAGAATCCTGCTTCTGCAATATTGATCAGTGTTCTGCGGCTCCAGTCTTCCGGATTGCCGGCATAGTCTTTCATCGCCTGTTCTTTGCGGACTACGTAAGCGTTGAAATCCGGAAGAGTCTGGAACCAGTCTTTATTGATCAGTTCATGTTGCAGGCGTTTCAGATGTTCTTCATCGCCATATTTCAACATTTCCTCACTTGTGAGGAAGTCGATGGCACGGCGCAGATTCGGATCAGCTTCGTACCAGTCACGGGCACAGTAATCGGCTGCAGCATAGTGGTGGATGACCTGTTTACTGCTCTGACCGAAGATGTAGATGTTGTCATTTCCGACAGCTTCTGCGATTTCGACATTGGCACCATCCATAGTTCCGAGTGTCAGTGCACCATTCAGCATAAATTTCATGTTTCCGGTTCCGGATGCCTCCTTGGAAGCAAGACTGATCTGCTCGGAAAGGTCGCATGCCGGAATCATTTTTTCTGCGGCAGATACATTATAGTTTTCAACAAATGCAAGTTGAAGCCATCTGGAAACCTGCGGATCTTCGCTGATTACCTGAGACAGAGTCAGAAGACCATGAATGATATCTTTTGCAATGATATAAGCCGGTGCTGCTTTGGCACCGAAAATGCTGACAAGTGGAGTAGCAGGCACATGACCGGCTTTGATCTCCAGATATTCGTGAATCAGGAATAAAAGATTCAGCTGCTGGCGTTTGTATTCATGCAGTCGTTTGGACTGGATAGAAAACATTGCATCTGCATTCAGATGGATTCCCTGTTTGTCAGCGAGCCATGCTGCAAGCTGTGTTTTATTTTCTTTTTTGATTGTGCGGATTTTGGATAGCACTTCGGCATCGTCAGTATAAGCAAGGAGTTTTTTGAGTTCGGAGGCATCTTTTTTGAATCCGTCCCCGATCAGGTTTTCAATTTCACTGGTTAATGCAGGGTTGCATTTCAAAAGCCAGCGTCGGAAAGTGATACCGTTTGTTTTGTTGTTGAATTTTTCAGGATACATCTGATAAAATCCGGCGAGTTCACTTTCTTTCAGAATCTGAGTGTGCAGTGTGGCAACACCATTTGTGGAATGGGAAAAATGAATATCCATATGTGCCATGTGTACAACCTGATTCTGGTCGATGATAGCAAGTGCGGTATTATCAGTACGTGTTTTTGCAACTGCATCCAGCTTTTCGATAATCGGCATAAGCTGTGGTACAACGGTGTCAAGATAATGACGCGGCCATTTTTCAAGTGCTTCAGCCAGAATGGTATGGTTGGTATACGCACAGGTGTCAGTAACAATCTGAATGGCTTCTTCAAATTCGATGCCATGCAGTCCGAGAAGACGGATGAGTTCCGGAATTACCATGCTCGGATGAGTATCGTTGATCTGGATTGCCGCATAATCTGCGAGGTCATGCAGGTTACATCCTCGGGCCATGCATTCGTCAAGAATAAGCTGTGCACCGGCAGAAACCATAAAATACTGCTGATAGATGCGGAGCAGACGACCATCTTCATCGGAATCATCCGGATAAAGAAACAGTGTCAGATTTTTGGCAATATCTTTTTTGTCGAAAGAGATGCCGTCACCGATCACAGACTCATCGACAGTATCGAGATCAAAGAGATTTAATGTATTGGTGCGTCCTTCGTATCCGGTCACAGGAAGTTTGTAAAGTCTTGCGGAATAAGTTTTTCCGGCAAGAGAAACAGGGAAGACTGTATCGGTCGCTTTGGCAGCGCACTGATCAGTCAGCCAGAAATCAGGCGTTTCATTCTGAACATTGTTTTTGAAATTCTGATGGAACAGTCCGCAGTGATAGCGAAGACCGACACCGTCGCCGGGAAGGTTTAAAGTTGCAAGGCTGTCCAGAAAGCAGGCAGCAAGACGACCGAGTCCACCGTTTCCGAGACTTGGTTCCGGTTCCTGTTCTTCAATATCAGCAAGGGCTTTGCCTGCTTCGGCCAAAGTATCACGGACATCATCATAAAGTCCGAGGTTAATCAGGTTGTTGGAAAGTAATTTTCCAATCAGAAATTCAGCGGAAATATAATACAGTTTTCTTCCGGTGACAGGTTTGACATGCTGCTGGCTCTTTTCATGCACAAGCTTCAAAAGGGCGGTATAAAGTTCGGCATCTGTAGCCGTAGAGATTTCTTTCTGACAGAGATCAGTCAGAGTTGCTTTCATGGATTCACTCATAAGAGTCGCTCCTTTCCTTATATAAAAAGTTGAAATTGTTCTAACTTCAGAAGTTATTATGATTATAGCATATGTCGTTTGTCATTTCTTGTAAAAAGCTTGCAGGAAATGATACTATCCTATCATTTGGAATTTGAAAAATCAGTTACAGGAGGTGTCGGACACATGAGAGAAAAACAGAACAGTGCAGAGTATCAGGAAACGAAACAACATGGAAGTCGTCTGTTTCCATTTAATATATATCCATGTACGATTCCGCTTGATTTTCCGGTCGTTTCACTTCACTGGCATAAAGAGATGGAATTGATTTACGTAAAAAAGGGAAAAGGGCAGATTCAACTCGAAAGTGAGAATTATGAGGGGAATCCCGGCGATATTTTTGTGGTGACTCCGGGTTCGCTGCATTCCATTCACAGAATAAAAGGATATGCCATGGAGTACGAAAATATTATCTTTGAGATGGATTTTCTGGGAGAAGGTGCAGCAGATCTCTGTGCGGGAGAGTTTTTAGTGCCGATTGCATCGGGCCGCCTGCTTCCTCCTGCATGTATTCGGAAGGGGGAGGAGCACTATGAAGCACTCAAAAGGTGTCTTGTCCAGATGGAAGAGTTATGTGAAAAAAAGGAGAAAGGTTATGAACTGGGAGTAAAAGCTGCCGTACTTCAGATGATTTTCCTGTTGATCAGAAAATATCCTTCTATAGAGGAGGTTCCTTCGCCTGACCGGGAACGGCTGAAAGAAGTGCTTCAGGAAATCGGTGAAAGAATCAATCAGAATCTGACGGTACTGGATATGGCAAAATTTTGCGGATTAAGTGAGAGCCATTTCATGCGTTGGTTCAAAAAAATGACGGGAGATAGTTTTACTTCTTATGTAAATGACCGTCGGCTTGCAAATGCGGCAGAAGCATTGCGCCGGACCGATGATAAAATTTTGTCTGTTTCGCAGGACGTTGGTTTTTCAAATTTGTCGAATTTTAACCGACAGTTCAAGAAACGATATGGAATAACACCAAAAGAATACCGAAAAGTTTCGAAATTTTGAGAAATAATTGTTGCTTTTGAACAAAATAACCGTTATACTGGACTCATAAATTATTTATAGCATGATATATGCGAAAGGAGAAAAGTATGAAAAACTGGAAAAAAATTATGGCAATGGTGTGTACAGCAGCAATGATCAGCGGAGCATCAGCTCCTGTATGGGCAGCTGATGATACAGAGACTGCAGCAGAAGCAGCAGAAGTTACCGAGTATACTTATGATATGCTGGAAAAAGAGGCATATGAAGGTACCTGGCTTTCATTTGAACCTGGATTCGATCTTTATGTTCCGTCAGACTGGGAAGTTCTTGAAGTTTCTGAAGAAGATCAGAAAGAACATGGACTTATGTTCCAGGCAAAAGCGCCGGATGACAGCGGTGATAATATGGTAGTAACAGCTACCGATATCGGCAAAGACTACGATACAGACAAGATGAAAGCGGAACTTGAAACAGAAAAAACATATACAGATATCGAAAAAGTAATCATCAACGGAATCGAGGCAGTTGTGTTTAATACAGACGTTACATACGGCCTTGCTTTCCTGGATGACAATGGAATTATGTATAATGTTCAGATGGGTGAGATTTCTGATGAGAATGCAGAAATTGCACAGAATCTGTTTATTTCACTCAGAGTGACAGAAACAACAGATGATGCAGCAACAGAAGAAGCGGCAGAATAAGATTTTACATTTCTTATTTAATAAGTAATCAATAAAGGTACCATGGATCAGAAAAGGTCTATAGTACCTTTTTTTGATACATGTTGATGTATTGTAAAAAAATTCAAAAAAGGTGTTGACAGCCCGGTTGGAAAGTGTTATGCTAACTGAGCTGTCACGAAGAATTGTTTCTTCTGAATAAACAATTTGAAAAGTTTTGAAAAAAGCGAAAAAAGTTGTTGACAATCCGGTGAGGATGTGATAGAGTAAACAAGTCGCCTGAGAGCGACACACAAACATCAAAAAAGCTTCGAAAAAACTTGAAAAAAGTGCTTGACAAGCTCGGATGGATGTGATAAAGTAAACGAGCTGTCTGAGAGACGGCGAGTTAAGAACCTTGATAACTAAACAGTGAAACACATACGAT
>CAKROE010000063.1 GCA_934371915.1 uncultured Blautia sp.
CCAGTTATGGATATATACTGTCGGAAAATTCATAATAACATCTTTTATCTCTTCTGCTTCACTTGACTTGGTTTCCCTCTCAAATTCCGCCAGTGCAGTTTCATTATCTTTTATTTTTCTGATGATTGGCTTTCCGATGTTCACATTCATTGTCGTTTTTAATACCCCATCTTCCCCTTCGATTGCAATCCCCTCGCACTATGATATTTTCTTCTTGTAACCTAATACAAAAATTTCTCTTCATTAATTATAGCATTTAATCAAGCACACCTCAATTACCGTTTTACATTCCACTTTTCTTTATACACAATATCCGCCCCTATAATATAATCTTCTTATACAACTCAGTTTATTTCGTATTTATTTCCTTTTTTATCTGCTCGTCCACCTTTTTCATATGGCATAATATCACCTTTTCATATGTATACAAAACAACCGAATCCCTATTTGGATCCGGTTATTTGTTTCAAAATTCTCGAATTTCTCTTGCTAAACTAAACGGAATAATTTCTCCTGGTTTTGTCTCAATATATGCCTTTTCTTCATGCATATAATCAACAATATCCTTCGCTTTGTAATTAACAAATTTCTCAATAACTTTATCTAGTATAGCTTTTTCCCTATCATCTAATGCAGAATAATCCATATTAACAGTTGGATATATATGAAGCATTGTATCATAGTTGTAGCTCATTTCTTCCTGAACATTCAATTTTTCCAAATTCATTAAACTATAGTGTCCAATTGGAAGCGCTCCCATAGACTCATGGCAATATACCATGCCACTCATTGAGCGTCCATCTTCAATAAATGCCAAAACATCTGAATACCAAAGCATTTTCATAAGTTTAACTTTAAAAAGATTATCAACCTTCTCAGCAATATAAGAAATCATTGCCTCAATTTTATCAATATTCAATATCGTAAATCCATTAGCATCTGATGGTTCTTCAAAATTAACATATTCTCCCTCAAGCGCCTGACGTGCAAGAAATTCTTTTCCATATATATCCATTTTTGACACAATTTTTTTTCTAATTTCCTTACGTTTTATTGCAGTAAATTTTTCGGCATTCTTTTTAAGAAACTCTAATGCCTGAAGTGGATTATCTTTTACCATACGTAACATCGTATCATAGGCTTCATCTTGAATAGATTTGCTCTCATAACGTGATATTGTCGCTTCGCCCCAGCCCAATAATTTTGCAAGATCAACTTGTGATAATCCATAACTTTCTCTTATTGCAACTATTTCATCTGAGGTAAGAAGTCCCATCTTTATCCTATATGCATTCCTTGCGTTTAAAAGATTTTCATTGATCATTTTTCCCGTTTCAAATTCATTTTCTTCTTCATCAGCATTTTTGCAAAAATAAAATTTTTCTTCATATGTCACTTCTTCTCCTTTTATTGTGATTGAAGTTTTGCGTTTTCTTTCTTCAACCTCATGCACTTTGTCACATACAGGACAACTCATATTAACTTTTTTTATTGTGATGGCTTTCATTGTATTGTCACTCATTGAACTACCTCCTTTGATATCTCATTCTTATCTATACGGAAATATCATATTATCTTTAGCATAATGAAATGATACACATAAAACATGCTTCTGCGGATTTTCTTTTATTTTTAATTTCACATATATGAGTCTACTGTTTATATCTTTCCCAAAAACAAACAGCAATGGAGGATTTAAATCATCCTTGTCTATTTTAGTTTCTGAATATTCTTCTACTGTCAATTCTTTTAAACGCTCTACTATATCTTCTGTACCATAATCAAGATCCAATAATGTATATGGAGTTGAATATTTTTGATCATCTCCTTGTTTTTTCTTACTAATCAAAGTCAAATCCGTATCTATATTGAAATCTTCTTTGCTTAACAAATCTTTTAGTTGCTCCAGAAAAATAACAACCTCTCTTTTTTTCGATTGCATGCTAAGAAATATGGTAAACACCTCCGCTATTTTTACTATCAATTGATAGTATACATTGTTTTGATCCTTTGTCAATACCAAACCATCCACTTTTAAATTAGGTTTCACAATAAAAAAGACACCGACCGCAGTCAATGTCTTTCCGGCCATACGAAATGCGCATTTCCAGCTTCCAGTCCGTCGATCAAAATATTCTGACCGGTGCAGAAACGGTTGGTCACGGTCATAAAATATGCCCAGTCAGCAGTCTCTTCTACAGTCATCCATCTCTTAAGCGGTGTCTGCTCCATGATCTCGTCCCACAAAACTTTATCTTCCATGACAGGTTTGTTCAGTTCGGTAAGAACTCCGCCAAAGTCAAGACTGTTGCATACTGCACCGTATTTTGCAATGCGCAGGGCAACATTTTTCGTATAGGAAAGAACCCCGCCTTTGCTTGCTACATACTCAGGAAATTCCGAGCCGTTGTGTCCGCTGGCAGATCCGATCATCAGTACCGATCGGATTCCCGGATGAATCCCGTATTTTTCCGTAATGCCGATGGTTCCTTTTAAGTTTACGTCAATATCTTCTTCGTTCTGCACACCTGCATTGTTGATTACAATATCAAACGGCTCTAATTCCGGATACTGCTCTTTCGCCCGGATATCCATGCAAATATGCGTATAATTCTTATGCTGTATTGATGCTTCTTTACGGTCAATGCCTGTAACATTGTATCCTTCTTTCAGAAATTTTTCTGCAATTCCTTTTCCGATACCGGAGCTCGTCCCTGTAATCAGTACTCTCATAATGGTTCTCCCTCTATTTCTTCTCGTCCTCATTTTTCATCTGTGCGCGTGCTTTTCGCGCGATTCCGGCGTTGCTGTTCATGATGCTTGCACGGGTAATTTTGTCGTTTCCGAACTTCTGGCGGATTGCGTCCATCGTGGCATCCAGCTTTCTGTGGCGCTCTTTCTGCTCATTGTCTTCGAACAGAGACATCTGTTCAAAGCTCTCATCCGTAAGGTTTGTAAGTGCCACACCGATCAGCCGAAGCGGCTCCCCCTTCCATGATTCGATAAACAGTTTTTTCGCATTTTTGTATATCTCATCAGTCATGTCCGTTGCATTCGGAAGAGTTGTCTGATGCGATCTGTTTCGGAAATCCAGTGTGCGGAAAGTTACCGATACGGAGGTACATTTTTTCTCTTTTCTGCGCATCCTTGTCGCTACGACATCGCACTGTTCCAAAAGGATCGGAAGCACCTGTTCTACGGAAATAATATCATCATTAAAGGTTGTTTCCACACTGAAACCTTTTGCTTCTTCCGGCTGTGCCCTGACCGGAGAATCATCAATTCCGCGCGCATACTGCCAGAGCTGATGGCCAGCTTTGTTCCCAAGTAAAGTCTGGATTTCCGCCTCTCTTGCATGTGCCATATCACCGATCGTATGAATGCCTGCTTCTGTCAGTTTCTTCTCGGAAGCTTTACCGAGAAACAGAAGATCACGTACCGGAAGCGGCCACATCTTCGTCGGAATCTCCCCTGGAAAAAGGGTATGCACCTTATCCGGTTTCTCAAAATCAGATGCCATTTTTGCCAGAAGTTTGTTCGTAGAAATTCCCACATTTACGGTAAAACCAAGCTCATTTCGTATCTTGTCTTTGATCTCGTGAGCCGTCTGAACCGGATCAGGATAAATCAATGAAGTGCCTGTCATGTCCAGAAAGACCTCATCAATTGAAAAAGATTCCATTACAGGCGCATAGGATGCACAGATCTCTTTGAACGCTCTGGAACATTTGATATACAGTTCAAAATCACTTTTTGCAATGACGAGTTCCGGGCACTTTCGGAGTGCCATTGCCACAGGCTCTCCTGTCTGGACTCCGTATTTTTTTGCCGGAATGGACTTCGCCACAACGATTCCCGTACGCTTTTTCGGATCTCCACCAATGCAAGCAGGGACATCCCGGAGATCCGGAAGTCCCTGTTTCACTCTGCGTACCGATTCCCATGAAAGGAACGCACTGTTTACATCAATATGAAAAATTAAACGATTCATAACTTTACTGAAGGTACTGGTTGGATTTCCAGATCACACTTACCAGTCGTGCAATACATGCTTTCAGGTCTTCGATCTTTAAGGTTCCTTCTGCCAGTTCTTTATGCATGTTGTCATGGTCTCTGAAACATCCCGGCATCACGAGGTCATTTCCGGCTCTCATACATCCGGATGCGGTGCATTTCTCATCAACTTCTGTTGTTGTCCAGTCTGTCATGATCATACCCTTGAAGCCCCATTCATTACGTGCGGTCTCTGTACAGAGATCATAATTATTCGCTGCATGAACACCATTGATCAGGTTATAGCTTGTCATGATAGACAGTGGCTGAGATTCTTTGACTGCAATTTCAAATCCTTTAAGGTATACTTCACGGAGTGTACGCTCGGAAATCACACTGTCAGATCCCATACGGTTATCTTCCTGGTTGTTACATGCAAAATGCTTGATGGTTGTGCCGCAGCCATAGTTGGACTGTACACCTTCTGTCATTGCTGCTGCGATGCTTCCTGCCACATACGGATCTTCGGAATAGTATTCGAAGTTTCTTCCGCAGAGCGGATTTCTGTGAATGTTCATTCCCGGGGCCAGCCAGAGTGTCACACCGAAATATTCCATCTCGGTACCGATCATCGCACCGACTTCACGAATCAGTGTACGGTTCCATGTCTGTGCAAGCAGGGTTCCTACCGGAATTGCGGTACAGTACTGATAGTATCTTTCACCCGGAAGTTCTCTGGAATCATCATAGAAAAGGCCGCCCTCCAGACTGAATTCAAACGGCATCGTCACAATGCTGCCATCGTTCACATGGTAATATTTCATAAGACGAAGACCTGCCGGTCCGTCTGCCAGTACGATGCTTGCAAGACCTTTGTCGATCGCGCAGCGGTGTGTCTCCCCTGCGGATCCCGGAACAGAAATACCTGCCGCACCGAGGTTTCCGCCCTGTGCTTTGCCCGGATCTCCGGCTGCCAGATCGATCAGCTCTTCTTCTGTCAGTGTATTGACAAAATCCAGTGCATCTTTTTCACAGAGTTCATTGTTTTTCTTATATTCAATAACTTCTGTCGTAAAATCTGCCGCATGCAGCTTCGCAACGTTCAGCTTCTGTTCTGCTGCCAGCTTCTCCGCTTCTTTTGCACGGGATGCAGTCTTTCCGGAAGCCTGTGTTTTTTCATCCAGCTCCTGTTTCAATGGGAAGAGATTTTTTACCTGACGAAGAATCACTTCGTTATCAAGTTTTACACCGCCGCACAGTTTTGCATCTGCAAGGCTGTTGCCGATCCAGATTCCATAGAATCCGCTTTCCAGAATCCATGCGGCTCTCTTTTCATCATAGGAAGTCAAATGTTCCAATGAAATTTCTGCAGTTATCTTTTCGCTTTCACCCGGTTTCAGCTCAGATGTTTTGGCATAAGCCGCGAGACGGTGTGCTTCTTTTTCAAGATTTCCGCCCGGAAGGGATACATACACCTGAACGACCTCTTTACCGGAAACCTTGCCGGTGTTTTTTACCTGCACGGAAATGGTCAGTTTCTTATTGTCAAGACTTTCCAGACAGTAGTCGTTTATCTCAAAGTCCGTATAGGAAAGTCCAAATCCGAAACCATAACGTACCGGCACGTCAAAGGTATCAAAATAACGATAGCCGACATACATACCTTCTTCATAAACTTCCGTCTCAACATTTCCATTATTGTGAGAAAATGTCTCTGCATTCGGGTAATCCTCGTATTTGTATGCCCATGTATCGGTGAGCTTTCCGGATGGATTCACCTTGCCGGAAACAACATCTGCAAATGCATTTCCGCCCTCCATACCCGGCTGTACGATTGTCAGAAGAGCTTTAATATTCGTAAACTCGTCCATAAAAGAAAGATCAACCTGTGCACCTGCATTGATCACAACGATGACATTTTCGTAATTCGCACAGATATCTGCCAGCATCTCGTATTCTTCATCTTTCAGATAATAATCGCCCTTGTCTGCCTGACGATCCGCACCTTCACCGGCAATACGGCTGATCACATAAATTGCAGTCTCTGCTTCGTCACCTGCTGATTTCTTAATCTTGTCTCCTGCCGGCATGATAAATGGCGTCGTACTGTAGACCTCAAAGAAACTCATGGTGTCCGCACCATATCCGGTTCTGGATAAAATATCATTTTTCCAGTCCTGACGGGCTTTGTCATAAATATCGTTGTATCGATTGATCCATGCTTCTGTAGTAATCTGAAATCCGGCATTTTTCATGCCCTCACAGATGGAAACCTTTTCTCTTTCGTTGACGTCTCCGGAACCGGTGCCGCCTTTGATCGTCTTGCCTGCACCTGCACCGTAGAGAGCAACCGCGCTGCCCTCTTTCAGAGGAAGGACATGATCTTCATTTTTCAGAAGAACGATTCCTTCTGCAGCCGCACGTCTTGCGACTTTACGGTGTTCTGTTTCCCATGGCTGGATTTCCGGATTCGTTGTACCGGAAAATGTTCTTTCTTTTAAAGTACGTGTCATGATTATTCCTCTCCGACAAAATCTGCAAATGTTTCTTTTACTTTTGCTTCATCATCTGTATCTGCATTCAGAATCAACGGTTTGCTGAGATCCAGACTGAAAATACCCATAATGGATTTTGCATCTACGTAATATTTACCACTCTGCAGATCCATGTCACAGTCAAATTTGCTGCAAAGTTTGTTGAATTTGTCCGCATCCTGCATGGATACGATCTTTACTGTTAATTTTACCATAATCTGACTCCTTTTTCCATTTCTAATCATGTTCGTACGGATATTCGAAAACTGTTTTCGTAATCCGTTTGTTTCAGATAAAATATTTTCTGAGAAGGTAGGTCGGGGTACAGCTCCATGCATGGCAGTAGCTGTTGACAATGCTTCCGCCATACGGAGACTCTGCCGGATTTTCCGGATTGTAAAGTTCCCAGAAGGTATCTGCTCCATGGCTCAGCATGCCGCCCCAGTAATATTTCATATAATCCATTGCCAGTTCTTTTTTGCCGCACTTAAGAAGTGCTTCCACAAAATGATGGTTCATATACGGAGAAACCATTCCTTTTTCCGGATTCAGTGCAACGACTTTATCAAGGATTTCTGCTCCCTCTTCTGTAGTCACTGCTCCTGCAAGAACCATCCATACCTGACTTGCATAATTGATCTGTTTTTCTTCGCCGCTTACAAACAGGCCACTCTCTGGATCCAGCAGGTATTTTCTTGCTGCCTCTGTCTTTTCTTTTGCTTCTTTGGCAAAATAAGCAGCCTTTTCTGTATCACCAAGTGCTTCCGCGATCTTCTGAACTTTTTTGGCACAGTAGATATATACACCCTGCATTGCACTCTGTTTATTAAGTCCGTCGGTCCAGTCAATAAATCCCCAGAAACCTTCGCCATTTTTCAGCAGATTTTTTTCATCAAACCACTCTTCTGCGATTTCCATCTGACGATATGCACAGGCACTTAAATCTTTTAAGGTTTCTTTGTCACCGGACGCTTCATAATAATCGTAAAGCGTTGCACCGAAGAACATAGAATAATCAAGAAGGAAAGTATCATCTACGATGAATTTCGGTTCTGTGAAGAGACACGCACTTACCTGTCCGTTATCTTTCGTCTGCGCCGCAAAGAGATACAGGCATCTTTTTACGAGATCCATATTGTGGAAAGTTTCATAGTTTGCAAGCGCCTGCAGACGAAGGTCTCCCAGCCAGAGACGGCGGTCTCTTTTCGGTCCGTCTTCAAATACAGACTGCATGCAGTTTTGCAGCGTGCGGAGGCTCACACGGTCAAGTCTTCTGATTATCTCATCATCGCTCTTTACCGGTTCCACATCTTCGATACGAACTGCTGAAACACTGGTACAGCTTACATCTTCAACAACGAGCTGCCATTTCAGGGAAGTATCGATTGCCTCGATCTCCATGTAACGGAATGCATATCTTCTCGGAAGTTTCAGCTCTGCCGGAAGAACATCCACATGTATAAATTCTTCCTGGATCCAGCCGCGGCTGATCCATCCGTCATAGTCTTTTGAATCCTCTGTAATTTCTTTTGCGATCTCTGCAAATTTCAGTCTGAAAAAAGCCGGTGCATCCTGTGGGCTTCCCACGGAATTTAATTTCAGTGTGACATATCCTACCTGATGATCACCGAAATCCAGACAGATCTTATCTCCTTTTGCAAGATGACAGGATGAAAGATTTTCGATGTCGTCCTTCTTATTAACATCCGGATATATATTTTCTGTTTTTACGATATCTACAATGGAAACAGGGCGAACTACAGTCTCAAGAAGCTTCGGCGCGCATGCCTCTGCTTTTTCCACAAATGCATCATTGGTCACACGGACCATGTTAAGGTCTATACTTACCTCTGCCATTATGCGTTTGCTCTCCTTTCATCAAGTTCTTTGATGATCTGCGGATAAATGTTATCCAGATCATAGAACATCATAGTAACAATTGTTGCAATATTTGTGATAATCGGAACCCAGATGTACATAGCGGTGATATAGTGCTGTGCTGTTACTGTCTGGACTGTCTGGTTTGCATCAAATCCACCAAACTGGAGAAGTGCTGCACCAATACTGCTGGCAATTGCCATACCGACTTTACCGACAAAACCGTTCACTGCGGAAAGAGTTCCGGCTGTGTTGACACCGCTTTTCCATTCACCATAGTCAACCGGGTCAGGCTGCATTGCGAAATGCATGCTTCCCTTCAGACCATATCCTGCTGCTGCGATCACTGCACCTGCAAGAAGTACCGGCACATTTGTTCCTCCGAAGAAAATGATCAGAAGACCACCCATATGTACAAAGCTTCCTCCAACCATCAGATTTCTCTTCGTTGTCAGTTTTACGAGAAATGGTGCACAGAGATTTGTTACGATCGGGACAAGTGTTGTAATCGTCGCAACAATCTGTACCAGCGTTGTGTTCTGTACAACATATAAAAAATAATAAATAACCGCACTTGCCTGAATTACATAGCCGCCGAAAAACCATACGATATTCAGTGCAAAAAGTTTCCACGGTTTGTTGTGGAGCAGGCAGGAAATGTTTGCTTTCAGACTGACTTTTTCCTGTTTGATCACAACACGTTCTTTTGTATTAAAGAAGCAGAAGAAAAAAACAAGGCATCCGATGACACCAAAGATCATCATAACAATACGGAAACCAAGTGCTTCGTTACCGTTTCCGAATTTATCAACAAGTGTCAGGGCAAATGCACTGACTACAGTAGAACCTACAGAGGAAAAGAAAGTTCTGCAGGATGCAAGGACTGTTCTTTCGTGCGGGTCTTCACTCAGCGCCGGAAGGATAGATGCCATCGGGATATTTACAACAGTGTATGCTGTAGAAAGCAGAATGTAAGATATATATGCGTAGATCAGCATTCCTGTCTGTCCAATATTCGGGACAGAAAAAGCAACAACCGCTGCCACACCAAACGGAACTGCACCAAACAAAATCCATGGTCTTGATTTACCCCATCTTGTGTTTGTCTTGTCGATCAGGAATCCTACGATCAGGTCTGAAATTCCATCAATTACTTTTGTGACAAGGAACATAACACTGACTGCACCTGCATTCAGATGCATAACGTTTGTGTAAAAATACAGCAGGTACAATGAGATCATCTGCCAGATCAGATTGCAGGCAAAATCGGATGAGCCGTAACCGATTCTCTGACGCCATAAACCGATTTTTACTTTCTTTTCAACTTCATTCATTTTTATAACCTCCAAATTTCTTTCTGACATTACTTTACTTCTTTTTTACATTTCTTCCTATTGTGATTTTTTTTGTAAAACACTGACTTTTTTTTCGATTCAGATAATGCTATACTGAAAATATCGAATTGCGAAACGACATCTGTTATATAAGAAGCAAGTCTGATCTATCAATATTTTGAGGGGCATTTATGAAACTTACAAGAGAGGATTTTCGAAATTATATTAAGGAATACTGTGACGACGAAATTTTTTACAGAGATTTGTATTTTCAGGAAAAAAATCATCCTGAAACCTTTCATGAATACTGTCTGAATCTGGATCGGCAGTTTATTTCCGCTCACCGTTTTTTTGTACCGGAACTTCAGAAAGAAGCATGGTATCCTTATATGGAAGAAAAGGATCTCTTCGGCGATCTGGCCGGAAATATCATGTTCTCAAAGCATTACCGGTATACACCGATATTTGATCATGAGCATGAGTTTTTTGAGATTATCTGCGTATATGAAGGAACTGCCCATACAACAATCCAGGGAATGTCTCACGAACTCCATACCGGAGATATCTGCATCATACCACCACATACCACGCACAGTATCGGAATTTTTGATGACAGTCTCGCTTTTAATATCCTGGTCCGTGGCTCTACTTTTCAGTCCACTTTTTTCCAGTCATTGACTGCCGACAGCGCTCTTGCCCATTTTTTTGCCCATGTACTTTATCGTAAAACTGAGGGGAATTATCTAATTTTTCATACTTTTGATGATATCCGCATCCGTGACATGCTGGAAAATCTTTATATCGAATATCTCGGGCATGAAAAATACAGCTACACGTTCCTGAATTCCATGCTGATCATGTTCTGGGCAATGCTTCTGCGCTATCACGAAAATGATATTGAGTCCATTCTCACAAAAGATACCGGAAGCGGCTCTATGACAGAAATTCTGAATTATCTGAATCATCATTATCAGAATGCTACTCTTGGAAGCACCGCGGAACATTTTGGCTACAGTACTTCGCATTTCAGTACACTGATAAAAGAAGGAACCGGCCAGACTTTTCTTCAGATCATCCGTGACATTAAGCTGAACCAGGCATGCCGCGCGCTCCGTGAGACCAAACTCAGCAACCACGCAATCTGTGAGCTGGTCGGCTATGAATCACCGGAGCATTTTATGCGTACTTTTAAGAAAGCCTACGGGATCACTCCGGGCGAATACCGCAAAAAACATAAAAATTAATCGAGGTTTATGTTATGTGTGAAAATATGAAACCGAAAGCCCGTTCCATTGATATGGTAACGGGTTCTTTATGGAAAAATATTTTTTTCTTCAGCATTCCGCTGATGTGCTCCCAGCTTCTGGAGGTTATGTTCAATTTAAGTGATGTTGCTGTTGTCGGACATTTTGCCGATTACAAAGCACTCGGTGCTGTTGGTTCCACTACCCTTCTGGTCACCTTGTTTACCGGATTTCTGATTGGTATGGGCAGCGGTGTCAATGTCCGCGTCGCGCATGCACTTGGTGCAAAAAATCACGAAAATACCGTAGAGACCATACAGACTTCTCTTTTTCTCTGTACATTGATCGGGCTTCTGATCGGGGCAGTCTGTTTCTTCTTTTCAGGAGGAATGCTCCGACTTTTAAATACAAAAGAAGATCTGATTGATCAGGCTGCACTCTACCTTCGGATTTATGCGCTCTGTATGCCGGCAATGGGAATCTATAATTTCGGTAATGGTGTTTTGAGTGCACGTGGCGAAACGAAGCGACCGCTTTATTATCTCGCGATTGCCGGTGTATTAAACGTACTTCTTAACCTGTTTTTTGTCATTGTATTTCATATGGCGGCTGCAGGTGTGGCAACTGCAACTGCGATTGCCCAGTATGTTTCTGCAGGCCTTATCATGATTCATCTCATACGGCGAAAAGATGAATGTCATGTTTCCTTAAAAAATATCCGTTTTCACAGAGATGCCGGTGTACGTGTTCTGATGATCGGTATCCCTGCCGGAATCCAGAGTGCCGTTTTTGCTATTGCCAATCTTTTTGTACAGGCAGGGGTTAACTCCTTCAATACTATTACAGTCTCCGGAAATGCAGCTGCCACCAATGCGGATTCACTGATTTTTAACGTGTTATATGCTTTTTATACAGGCTGTTCCAGTTTCATGAGCCAGAATTACGGTGCCAGGAACAAAAAAAGAGTTTTAAAAAGCTATTTTGTCTGTCTTTTTTACTCTTTCTCTGCAAGTGTCCTTCTGGGTGTGCTGCTGTTTGTTTTCGGTCATCAGTTTCTTTCATTGTTTGCAACTGACACGGCAGTCATCGATGCCGGCATGCAGAGAATACGAATTATGGCTTTTTCCTATGCAGTATCCGTATTTATGGACTGCACAACTGCAGCATCACGTGGAATCGGCAAAACGATTGTCCCGACCATCATTATCCTCCTCGGTTCCTGTGCCTTCCGTATCATATGGATCTACACGATCTTTGCCTGGATTCATACGATTCCGTCACTTTATCTGCTGTATGTTTTTTCGTGGCTCATCACTTCAGCCGCAGAAATCATTTATTTTACCATAAGCTATCGGAAACTTAAGTGTTAAATAATTGTCATTTTTTAAAAATTTCATTGTTTTTTTATTGCTTTTATTGATGAATTATGTATAATTAACTCTATGAGAAGTAGGAGCATTCCACTTCTTAAAGGTTAAAGAAAGCCAGCGTGTAGATGGCTCTATTAAAGAAGAGAGGTAAATGTAAGATGGCAAAAATCGATTTAACTAAGTATGGCATCACTGGTACAACTGAAATTGTGTACAATCCTTCTTACGAAGTTTTATTCGAGGAAGAGACCAAAGCAGGTCTTGAAGGATTTGAAGTAGGCCAGGAAACAGAACTTGGCGCTGTTAACGTAATGACTGGTATCTACACAGGACGTTCCCCAAAAGACAAATTCATCGTTATGGATGAAAACTCCAAAGATACTGTTTGGTGGACTTCTGATGAATACAAGAACGACAACCATCCTGCAACACAGGAAGCTTGGGCAGCTTGTAAAGAAC
>CAKROE010000064.1 GCA_934371915.1 uncultured Blautia sp.
GCTTACAGGCACCCTGCTGAGGAGCACACCAGCCTACACCATGTGTGAAACCGGAAATGTCCTTTACTTCCTTAGCCTGAACCCATTTTGCTTCTTCCGGAATCGGAGCAGCTCCGTGATGCACACCCTGTGCAACTGGGCACATTTCTTCTACTTCGCGTGAATAAATCATGTTAAAACTCCTTTCAAGTATAGATTTACTTATAATGTTGTTAAAAAGATAGACTACTAACAACCTGACAGTATTTTCTCACAAAGCCCTACTGTTAGTCCAGTCAAACTTGAACCAAAAATGCGAAGATTTGACATTATTATACACATAATTGCTGTTATGCCGTCTTTATGGTAAAATCAAAGAAAAAAGTCAAAGGAGCTTTAACGATGTCCAGCAAACTTCCACCCAGCATTTTTCCGGCACGTTTTCAGATCTTAAGCGGCAGCATGCTCAAAGTGATTGCCTGTATTGCCATGCTGATCGACCATACCGGAGCTATTGTCCTCAGCCGATATCAACCGGCTCTCACAAATCTGTTTTATATTAATGGAAGGGGTATCTCTGCTTATCGTATCGTCCGTGATATCGGCCGCTGTGCCTTTCCGATTTTTTGTTTTCTTATTGTAGAAGGTTTCCTGCATACACATGACCGAAGAAAATACGGCAGAAACCTTTTGTTATTCGCACTGATTTCCGAAATTCCGTGGAATTATATGTTTGCCAACACCTGGCATTATGTCGATAAACAAAATGTGTTTTTTACACTCTTTCTCGGATATCTGGCATTCTGCGCGCTGGAATATTTCTGGGAGACACCATGGATGCAGCTTGCCTCTCTTCTGGCACTGCTTGGCATCTCTATCGTACTCCATGCAGATTACGGCTGGCGCGGTTTTATCTTTCTCGTCCTGATGTATCTTCTCCGAAACGAAAAGGTCTCTCAGGCAATCGTCGGAAGCTGCTGGCTCAGTTATGAATGGAAGGCCTGCTTCGCATTTATTTCTATTAACATGTATAATGGAAAACGCGGCTTTATCCATGGAAAAGCCGCGAAGTATTTCTTTTACTTATTCTATCCTGTACACATCACGATCCTCGTGATCATACGGAATCTGTATTTTCTTTCGTAAACAGATTGAACCTGTTTACTTTTTCTTGACGATCTCGGCTGCGTTTTTGTAGATACTGTCTGCCGGAATGCAGCCTCTTACCGGTGAAAGCGGATAAATATTGCTGTTTCTGCCTATCACGGTTCCAGGATTCAGTACAGAACCACACCCAACTTCTACATGATCACCCAGCATTGCACCGAATTTCTTCAGACCTGTCTCGATCTTTTCTTCTCCGTCTTTGACAACAACCAGTTTCTTGTCAGACTTCACATTTGAACAGATAGAGCCTGCACCCATATGAGATTTATATCCAAGAACAGCATCACCGACATAATTATAATGCGGAACCTGTACTTTATTAAAGAGTACGGCATTTTTAAGTTCTGTGGAATTTCCTACAACAGCTCCCTCTCCTACGATTGCATTTCCACGGATAAATGCACAGTGACGTACTTCTGCGTCTTTTCCGATGATCGCCGGTCCGTGAATATAAGCAGTCGGTGCAACGGTTGCTGATCTTGCGATCCAGATATTGCCTTCACGGCACTCATACTCAAACGGACTGAGTGTCGGACCAAGTTTCATAATAAATTCTCCGATCTCCGGAAGCACTTCCCATGGGTATGTTTTTCCCTCGAATAATTCTGCTGCAATTGTTTCATTCAGATCCAGAAGATTTGAAATTGTAAAATCTTTTAACATAGTTATGCTTTTCCTCCTCGTTTTGCAGTTGTCGGTTTCTTTTTATAATTGACTGCCGCAGCATCAAAAAACTGCCGTAGTGCATACTGATAATTGCTCTGCTCTACCTGATTGGTGCGTACTCTTACAAAATGTTCCAGCTTGTCCATATACTCCTGCGGAGTAATACTTCCCTCTGCAACATAAGTCAGACCTTTCTCCCAGCTTGCCGTCAGTTCCGGATTCAAAAGGGAACGGATCGAACAGTTTACCACATCAAAGATCATCTCTCCCAGAAGTGTCGGTGTAATTACCTGTGTCTTTTTATTCAGAGAAAGATATTTAATAGAAACAAGTTTCTTAAGGATCTCCGCCCTTGTCGCACTGGTTCCGATACCGCTTCCTTTGATCTGTGCACGAAGCTCTTCATCTTCGATCAGCTGTCCGGCATTCTCCATTGCAAGGATCATAGATCCGGAATTGTAACGTTTCGGCGGTGAAGTTTCGCCTTCTTTGATATTCAGCGCATCTACCGTCAGTATATCATTCTTTTTGAGTGCCTGCAATGCGTTCAGAAGCTGCGAATCGCAGGACACATCTTCATCCTCATTTTTCTCTGCATCTTTCTCCGCCAGAGATTTCTTTGCAAAAGAGTTGGTCGCATATTTCAGATAGCCTTCTTCCTGAAGCACCTTAAAACTGGAGAAAAATTTCTCACCCTGCATCTCTGTAGTCAGACTGACTTTCTGATAAACTGCCGGCGGACAGAATACACACAGGAAACGACGCACGATCGTCTCATAAACTCTCTGTGACGTCAGAGAAAGTCCGTTCAGCGCGTTCAGCCCCTGTCCGGTCGGAATAATCGCATAATGGTCTGTGATCTGTTTATCATTGACATATCTGGTCTTTGCGATTGTCTTGTAGGAACCCATCTGCAAAATTTCTTCCGCTGCATTATCAATAGCCGGATAGCGGCGCAGACCGGAGATATTTTTATAGATTTCTTTTGCCACTGCGCTCGATAATACTCTCGCATCGGTTCGTGGATAGGTAACCAGTTTCTTTTCATACAGTTCCTGCGTGATCCGAAGTGTCTCATCCGGACTGATCTTAAAAAGTTTGGAACATACATTCTGAAGCTCCGCCAGATTGAATAAAAGCGGCGGATTTTTATTTTCTTTTTTGCGCTCGACCTTTTCGACGCAACAGCTCAATGGCTGCTGTGCCTGAAGCATACCAATCAGTTCCTCTGTATGCTTCTTTTCTTTAAATCCATTTTCTTTGTACAGGTACGGAGACTGGAAATATCTGCTGCCTTCTACGGCTCTCCATTCTCCTTCAAAATGTTCTCCCTCCAGAGCAATACCGGAAAGTACACGATAAAACGGAGTCTTCACAAAAGACCGGATTTCCCGTTCCCTTCGCACGACCATACCAAGCACACAGGTCATTACCCTGCCGACAGAAATTGCCTGATATTTGCTGTTCAGATAATTGGAAACGCTGTTCCCGTAACGAAGCGTCAGTACCCTGGAAAAATTAATTCCCATCAGATAATCTTCTTTTGCACGAAGATACGCTGAATCCGCCAGATTATCATAGGCAGAAAGCTCTTTTGCCTCGCGGATACCTCTCAGGATCTCTTCTTCTGTCTGGGAATCGATCCAGACACGCCGCTGATTCTTATCTTTTACGCCCGCCATCTGCGCCACAAGGCGGTAGATATACTCTCCCTCACGCCCGGAGTCCGTGCACACATAGATAGTCTCTACATCCGGACGGTTCAGAAGCCCCTTAACAATGTTAAACTGTTTCTGAACTCCCGGAATCACTTCATATTTAAATTCACGCGGCAAAAAAGGCAGGGTATCTAAACTCCACCTTTTGTACTTGATATCGTATTTTTCAGGATAGCTCATAGTGACCAGATGCCCTACGCACCAGGTCACTACAGAATCTTCTGATTCCAGATAGCCATCCCTTCTCTGTCCGTTAATTTTTAATGCCTTAGCAAATTCCTGAGCAACACTTGGTTTCTCAGCTATGTATAAGGATTTACCCATATTACTTATCTGCACTCATCTTTCTGAGAGGCCATGCAAGTAAAATCGCACCGCCTGCCATATTTCCTAAAGTGACGATCACCATGCTCTTAACCATTGCCCCGATGGAAAGTCCCGGCACAAGGCAGGCTGCTGTAACAAAAATACCCATATTTGCCACGCAGTGCTCGAATCCGCTGACAACGAATCCGGAAATACACATAACGATCATCAAAAATTTCGCTGCTTCACTTTTCAGTTTGATGCCACAAAGAACTCCTAAACATACAAAGAAATTACATAAAACTGCACGGAAGAACATCTGTCCTGCCGGAATTGCAAGTTTGTTTCCTATAAATCCGGCAAAATAATCTCCCGTTCCGGATGCTCCCGCCCACACAAAAATCAGGGAAAGAATCAGACATCCGACAAAATTGCCAATGTAGCTGATCAGCCATACCTTGCCGGCTTCGCCCCAGCTTACTTTTTTGTCATAAGCTCCGAATGCCATAACAAGATTGTTTCCAGTAAACAATTCACCGCCTACCAGCGAGATCAGAAGAACTGCGATTGAGAACACCAGTGCCCCGAGGAATTTCCCCCACGCCGGTTCCTCAGCACCTGAAAAAACATTTCCGACCACATTGGAAAAGATCATGGCAACTACAATAAAAAAGCCCGCCATGATTGCCCGCACAAAATACTTGAAGAAATTGTTCTTCAATAAAGTGCTCTTTGCGATTGCCGCATTTGACAGTTTTTCTACATCCTCGTGATTCATAAAAAAAACCTCCCTTTCCCGGGAACATCGTTTCTTGTATACGTTTGTCCCCTCCACATATTGTATTCTTGAATTATATCATTTTCGATAAAAATTCTCAATACATATAGTATGAGGTTTGATATTTTTATGACAATTTTACATTCCTTTTTGATAACTGTCAGTTATCGAATCAGTAATGTATGCTTTTCCCTGTCAATTACTTCCCCGATCACTGCACATGGAAGTGATAATTCTTTCAGTTCCCTCAGTATTTCATCTGCTTCTTCTGCCGGAACTGCTGCCAGAAGTCCGCCGGAAGTCTGTGGATCAAACACAAGGTCTTCGAGCCAGAGTTCTGCTGTACTTACATAACCGGTTTTTGCCGCAAATTCTCTGTTGCGATATGCCCCTCCAGGAATCAGACCCATAGATGCATATTCTTCCACATCCGGAAGAATTGGAAGTGCCTGTGTATCTATTACAAGTGTCTTGTCACTGCCTTCCGCCATTTCTGTGCCATGACCGCCAAGACCGAATCCGGTAACATCCGTACACGCATGAATTGTATATTTTTTAAGAATTTCACATGCATACTTGTTTAAAGTCTTCATGGATTTCAATACAGCCTCCCGTGCTCTCTCTGAAACAAGATCTGCTTTGATTGCTGTATTAATGATTCCGGCTCCAAGCGGTTTTGTCAGGATCAGTTTATCACCTGTCTGCGCGCCATAGTTTTTCCAGAATTTGTCCGGATGGACAAAGCCAGTCACACTCAGTCCGTATTTCGGTGTATCATCCTGTATCGTATGTCCTCCTGCAAGCACCGCTCCTGCCTCCAGAACTTTGTCTGCACCGCCCTTAAGGATTTCACCCAAAATCGCTGTGTCCATGTCCTTTGGAAACGCAACAATATTAAGTGCGGTCTTTGGTTCTCCGCCCATTGCATACACATCACTTAAGGCATTCGCCGCAGCAATCTGTCCGAAATCATAAGGATCATCTGCAACCGGCGTAAAGAAATCCAGTGTCTGGATCATGGCAAGTTCATCTGAAATCTTATATACAGCCGCATCATCTGAAGTTTCTGTTCCAACCAGAAGATGCGGATCCTGAAATTTCGGCAGTCCGCAGAGTACACCGGCAAGCGTTCCCGGTCCCACTTTGGCGGCACAGCCACAGTTTGGCGCAAGTTTTGTAAGATATACCTTTTCCATTTTTACCGAATTTCCTTTCTGTCTTAACCTTGTTCATCTATGATAACATAATTTTTCTTTTTTCTCCATGTCTTTTTTGATAGAAAAACTCAATAAAAAAACTGCCCCGGCAAATTTAAATCTTCACCCGGACAGTTTCTTATTATTCAGATCGCATTATTTCTTAGTGATATATCCTTTTGCTTTCAGTGTCTCTGCACAGAGAACAGCTCCGCCTGCAGCACCTCTTACAGTGTTGTGGGAAAGTCCTACGAATTTGTAATCATAAACTTTGTCTTCACGGAGACGTCCGATGGATACACCCATGCCGTTTTCGTAGTTGACATCTTCGCTTACCTGCGGACGGTTGTCTTCTTCGAGATACTGAATGAAATGCTTCGGCGCACTCGGAAGCTCCAGTTCCTGCGGAAGTCCTTTGAAATTGCGGAGGGCTTCGATCAGCTGCTCTTTTGTAGGTTTCTTGCGGAATTTTACAAATACGGCTGCTGTATGTCCGTTCAGTACCGGAACACGCAGACACTGGCATGTGATAACAGGTTCTGTAGCCGGTACGATCACACCGTCTTCGATCTTGCCCCACAGTCTCAGCGGCTCTTTTTCACTCTTCTCTTCTTCTCCGCCAATGTACGGGATGATGTTGTGTTCCATTTCCGGCCAGTCTTTAAATGTCTTTCCGGCTCCGGAGATTGCCTGATATGTAGTAGCAACCACTTCATATGGCTCAAATTCTTTCCATGCAGTAAGAACCGGTGCATAGCTCTGGATAGAGCAGTTTGGTTTTACCGCAATGAAACCTTTCTTTGTTCCGAGACGTTTCTGCTGATATTTGATAACATCGAAGTGTTCCGGGTTGATTTCCGGTACTACCATCGGTACATCCGGTGTCCAGCGATGAGCGCTGTTGTTGGATACGACCGGTGTTTCTGTCTTTGCATATTCTTCTTCGATCGCTTTGATCTCGTCTTTTGACATGTCAACTGCTGAAAATACAAAATCTACAGTAGATGCAACTTTTTCTACTTCGTTGACATTCATCACAACGATTTTCTTTACTGCTTCCGGCATCGGAGTGTCCATTTTCCATCTGCCGCCTACCGCTTCTTCATAAGTTTTTCCGGCACTTCTCGGACTTGCTGCAAGGGTAACCACTTCAAACCACGGATGATTCTCCAGAAGAGAAATAAATCTCTGTCCTACCATACCTGTAGCGCCTAAAATGCCGACTCTCAGTTTTTCGCTCATAACAATGTTCTCCTCATTCTTTTATTTCGCATGTGTCTTTGTGTAGCACACATCTGTTTTCCTTGTACATACTATACCACTTCATCAGAAATTGCAAGATGTTTTTAATTATTTTTCAGATATTCTTTGTTTGCCGCAATAATCTGCTCCATAACCTTCGGTCCCGGAGCGCCATAAGTTTCACGCTTCTCGACACAGGTCTTCATGCTGATTGCTTCATAGATATCCTTCTCAAATACAGGCGAAATCTCTTTGTATTCCTCCAGCGGAAGCTCATCAAGAGAGATTCCCTTATCAATACAGGTAAGGACCAGACGGCCTACGATGCCATGTGCATCACGGAACGGAACCCCGTGGTTTACAAGGTAATCCGCTGCATCTGTCGCATTTGTGAAGCCGTTCTTTGCACTTGCCTCCATTACATCTTTACGGAATTCCATAGTAGAAACCATTCCGGTAAACAGTGCGATACATCCTTTTACAGTATCGATCGCATCAAAGGTCAGCTCTTTGTCTTCCTGCATATCTTTGTTGTATGCAAGCGGAATGCCCTTCATTGTAGTAAGGATGGAGGTCAGCGCACCATACACACGACCGGTCTTTCCTCTTACAAGCTCGGCAATATCCGGATTTTTTTTCTGTGGCATAATACTGCTTCCGGTACTGTAAGCATCGTCAATCTCAACAAAACGATATTCGTTGGAGTTCCAGAGAATGATCTCCTCACAGAAACGGCTCAGATGCATCATAACTGTGGACATTGCGGAAAGGAGCTCGATCACATAGTCTCTGTCAGATACGGAGTCCATACTGTTTCTTGTCGGCTCATCAAATCCCAGAAGCTCTGCTGTATAAAATCTGTCAAGCGGATAAGTAGTTCCCGCAAGCGCTCCTGCACCAAGCGGACAGGTATTCATACGTTTACGGATATCTGCCATACGGCTTCTGTCTCTGCGGAACATTTCAAAATATGCACCAACATGATGTGCCAGTGTAACAGGCTGTGCTTTCTGCAGATGGGTAAATCCCGGCATGTATGTATGAAGATTGTTTTCCATAATAGCCTGCAGTGCTTCGAGAAGTTTCTTAAGTTCTGCATCGATTTCTTCGATCTCATCACGCACATAAAGCTTCATATCAAGCGCAACCTGATCATTACGGCTTCTTCCGGTATGAAGCTTCTTACCCGGATCCCCGATACGGTCGATCAGATTTGCCTCTACAAAACTGTGGATATCCTCATATTCTGCTGTAATCTCCAGCTTTCCGGATTCTACATCGGCAAGGATGCCATCCAGTCCTTCCAGAATCTGGTCTCTCTCTTCTTCTGTCAGGATTCCCTGTTTCGCAAGCATTCTGACATGAGCTTTACTTCCACGGATATCCTGTTTATAAAATTTCTGATCAAATGAAATTGACGCATTAAAATTGTATACCAGTTTGTCCGTTTCCTTTGTGAAACGTCCTCCCCATAACTGTGCCATAATTTCCTCCTTGTTGTACGGTAAAGTTTGCATTCCACTGAACTTTCGTCCAAAGATGCATAAGTTTCTATCAGTTTACCACATTCCAGTGAAAAATCAAATAGCCGAACCCTCTGAAATTTGTTTTATTTCATTTTTTCTTCCTGTTCCCGTTTTGAAAACACACAGCCGCAGTAGTTTTGCCGGTACAGATCGTACTCATGAGATAATTCGATGGAACGTTTATAGCCGTTTTTCTTTTTGAAATCAGACGGCAGATGTGGAACTTTATAGATTTCTGCCAGTTCTTCCCCGATCTCGTTGATCTTTTCGGCGTTCTTCAGCGGGCTGATGGAAAGTGTCGTAGTAAAGTAGTCATAATTGCCTCTCTGTGCCAGTCTGGCCGCTTCTTCCATACGGAGTCTATAACATTTGAAACAGCGCTCGCCACCCTCCGGCACTTTTTCCAGCCCCTTTGCCATATCATAAAAAATCCGGGGATCGTAACTTCCCTCCTCAATGTGTACCGGATACGTGAACGGCATTTCTGTCACCAGGCGTCGGATTTCAGCAACTCGTTTGCGATATTCCTCCTCCAACGAGATATTGGGATTATAAAAAAATACCGTAATCTCAAAATACTGAGATAAATATTCCAGTACATAACTGCTACATGGTGCACAACAGCTGTGCAGAAAAAGGCGGGGCACTTTTTCTTCTTTTTTTATATTTTCGATAAGCTTATCCAGCTCTTTCTGATAATTTCGTTTATTCAATTCTGTTACCTTCTTTTTCAGTGATATCTGTAAATCGTAACTGTTCAGTACCCTCACAGTTACAAGTCCTGTCATATATCATAGCACACGAAATGTTTTTCGCATATCTTAAAATATAGATTCTCGGAGGTATGTTTATGAAACCCCTTCTGGAAATCAGAGATGTTTCTCTCTCTTATCATACATCTGCCGGAGAAACACCGGCACTTTCCCACCTGACATTTGACCTGATGCCCGGAGAATTTCTGGCAGTTGTCGGTCCGTCCGGTTGTGGAAAATCCACTCTTTTAAATCTGATCTGCGGACTTTTAAGTGCAGAAGAAGGCACTATACTGATGAACGAGACAGTTCCCTCTCCCGGTGACCCTCGAATCGGATATATGCTCCAGAAAGACCACCTTCTCGAATGGCGCACGATCTATCAGAATGTAACCCTCGGTCTGGAGATCCGCAGGGAACTCACCCCTGACAAACTGAAATATATCGAAGAAATGCTCTGCACTTACGGACTTGATAAATTTCGAAACGCGTGCCCTTCTCAGCTATCCGGCGGCATGCGCCAGCGCGCGGCACTGATTCGCACGCTTGCGCTGAAACCAGAACTTCTCCTGCTTGACGAACCATTTTCCGCTTTGGATTATCAGACTCGTCTCAATGTCAGCGACGATATCGGACGTATTTTGAAAAAAGAGGGAAAACCTGCGATTCTGGTCACGCATGATATTTCGGAAGCCATCAGCATGGCAGACCGGGTAATCATCCTTACAAAACGGCCTGCAACTGTTGCACGTATTGTGTCCATCGACCTCGGTCTTACCGACCGGACACCGCTTGCTTCCCGAAATGCTCCGAAATTCAAGTCTTATTTTAATCTTATCTGGAAGGAGCTGAATCAATATGCCTGAACATTCACCTGCACAAAAGCAGTATCTTCTCCGCGTAAAACGTGAAAAAAATCTGATTCGCGTGTCCAGAATTCTCCTGTTTCTGGGCTTTCTGATTTTATGGGAAGTTTCTGCCCGTTTCGGATGGATCGATTCCTTTATTTTCAGCAGCCCGTCGGAGATCTGGATAACTTTTCTTAAGATGCTGAAAGATCAGTCCCTGTTTACACATATCGGAATCACACTCGCCGAAACGCTGATAAGTTTTGTATTCACTGTTCTTCTGGGGATTTCTGCGGCTGTTCTTCTCTGGGTATGTCCCAGACTGTCACATGTACTTGAACCATATCTGGTCGTACTGAACAGTCTTCCGAAATCTGCACTTGCTCCGCTCCTCATCGTATGGCTGGGTGCAAATATACGAACGATCATCGTCGCCGGAATCTCTGTTGCCATCTTTGGCTCCATCATCAATCTTTATACAGGATTTCGTGAAGTTGATCCAGAAAAGCAGAAACTTATCCGGACACTTGGCGGCAGCAAAAAAGACGAACTGACAAAAATTGTCCTTCCGTCTTCTGTGCCGCTTATTTTAAGTGTAATGAAAGTAAATATCGGTCTCTGCCTTGTCGGTGTGATCATCGGAGAATTTATCGGTGCCCGACAGGGGCTCGGTTACCTGATCATTTACGGGTCCCAGACATTTAACTGTGCAGGCATACGGATACGAACTGATATCGTAATACTCATTTTTTGCCTATTTTCCGGCTATTCCAGAATTTCCCAGCAGCCCTTGCCACCGGCACCATTAAAACGAATTCGCCCTTCTTTTTTTAATACTTTTAATTTATAATTCGCACCAGACAAACTACAGCCAATTTCTTTTGCAATCATTTTTCCCGTAATACGTGGATTCTCACGAATAAGATCAACAACAACTTCGCGTGCGTCACATTGTCTGCTTTTATAATCTAATCTGTTTCCATAATCAACTCTGAAACATTTCTTATCGCCGTCAAAGATTTTAAGATCCATGCAACCTGTTACACTCGACAGACTGAAATATATTTCCATATATCGCGGATACACCACAATCTTGTCAACTTCTTCCAGCATATCGTCAACCGTTGCCTTTTTAAACAGATCATCGTCATTTAGCCTGGTTTCTATTTCCTGCAGGCGGTCTTTTATGTTCTGCGTATTGGAAGTCCTCTCAGTTAACTCTAATATTTTCTTTTTGTTTTGATCTCGCTTCTTTTCCAGTTCTTCCTGTTTTGTCCTATACATCTGATCTGTCAGCACACCGTCTATCAGCTTATCGACAAGAAATTTCATTTTTCTCTCGATGTCTTCCTGCTCTCGCTCCAGCTTCTCAATTTCTTTTGTGCCGTCCTGATTATTCAGCGACTTTGAAAGCAGTTTCATCATTTTTTCAATGATCTTTTTCTTATTCTTCTGATATTGGTTGCTGCAGATTTCTTCTAAAACAGCATAAAACTCATTTTCCGCAATATTAATGTTGTCGCATCCCTTTTCGTTTTCCAGGAACACTTTTCGCAGATTTGGCCGAGCGCGCAAATTATCGGATCTGCCGAGTTCCAAATAGGAGCTGCAAGCCCAGGTATATATCAGCTCGTGATTGCTGTGTTTTCGGTGCACTTTCCTCCAATAAGGCTGGCCGCACATACCACATACTATTTTACCGCTCAGCTGATATTTTCCGGGATTTTTACCGATATCGTCTTCGCCGTCTTTTGTTTTCACAGAACGTTTATCAATCTGCTCATTTGCTGCATTCCAGAGCTCGTCAGATACCGTTCTCGGCACTTTATCTTCATGGATATATATTTTCTCTTTAGGATTTTTAATTGTTCGCTTACTGTCAAAATCAAAGTGATACTTTCCCATGACTGCGGTTCCCTTATTGATCGGGTTCCTGAGCATTCTCAAAATATATGAGGATGTGAATGACTTTCCATCGCGATTAACAATTCCTCTGTTTCGCATGATCGTAGATATCGTACGTGTTCCGTAACCTGCCGCGCACAACCTGTACATTTCACGCTTAATTTCAGCCTCTTTCTCTACTAACTCTACGCTTTTATCTGGCATACGTTTGAAACCGTATGCATTTCCAGGGAGCATGACGTTCCCACCATCCCTCTGGCGATTTCGGTGAGCATTGTTGATCTTTTTGCTGAGTTCTCGGCTGTATTCTTCCGCTAAAATTGCCTTAATACCCGTGATAAGAGCATCATCTGTACTGTAAAATTTGTTTTCTATGTACATATAAAGCCTCTTCTGCTCTGTACACAGACGGTCTACAAACAGGTACCAGTCTTTAGTATTTCGCATCAGACGATCCTGTGATTTGATTACGATTACATCAAATTTGTCTGTC
>CAKROE010000065.1 GCA_934371915.1 uncultured Blautia sp.
CTGCTTTCTAATTTTGTGGGAATGCTCACAGACTCAAGAAGCTTTTTGTCCTATACCAGACATGAATATTTCCGCAGAATCCTCTGCGAACTTATCGGAGGATGGGTTGAAAACGGAGAATATCCGGCAGATTACAAAACTCTGAAAGAAATTGTGTGTGGAATTGCGTACAATAACGCTGTAAGCTATTTTGGGTTTGACCTGTAAAATTGTTGGTGTTAAAATAAATATCAGAGCTTGAAAAGAGCATATCAGACCCGTGTTGTCTGATATGCTTTTTCAATAGAAATCTTTGAGTGAAAATTCTATCATCTCATAATGAACAGGAGAAAAAGAGTGAATATATATGATATTGCAAAGCTGGCAGATGTATCGATTGCAACAGTATCCAGAGTAGTGAATAACAGTCCCAAGGTAAGCCCAAAGACAAAAGAAAAGGTTCTTGCGGTTATGAAAGAAAATGAATACACGCCAAATGCATTTGCCAGAGGACTTGGACTTGGGACAATGAAAACGGTTGGGATCATTTGTCCGAATATAGATGATATCTATATGGCAAAAGCGGTATCGTATCTGGAAAGCAATCTTCACGATCATGGATATGACTGCATTCTGGGATGCAGTGGTTTTAAGCAGGAGGAAAAGGAAAACTACGTAAAACTTCTTCTGTCCAAAAAAATTGACACACTGATCCTGGTTGGCTCTACCTATGCAGGAAGGGGTAAGGATGAGGCGGACACAGATTATATTCGTGAGGCAGCTGAACAGGCTTCGGTATTTATGATCAATGCAAAGGTGGCAGGAGATAATATTTACTGCACCTATGCAGATGATTTCCAGGCAACCTATGAAGTGACAAAGGCATATCTTCGAAGAGGGAAAGAGAAGATTCTCTTTATGTATGATTCAGAATCATTCAGTGCAAGGCAGAAAATGGCAGGATATGAGGCAGCACTGCAGGATGCAGGTTATCCAATCCTTGGGAATCTGAAGTTCAAGACAAAAAATGACATTGAATATACAAAAAACATGCTGTTTGAGTATAATAAAGTGCTTGATTTTGACAGCGTTCTTGCAACGGATGATGGTATTGCAGTCGGGGTGATCAAATATGCAAAGATAAAGGGGTTGTCCATTCCGGAGGAACTGTCGATCACAGGATATAATAATTCAATCCTTGCAATCGGCAGCGAGCCTGAACTCACTTCCGTTGACAGTAAGCTTGGAGTAATGTGCAGAAAGACTGTGGAACGAATGATCGACCTTCTGGAGAATGAGAGCCGGATTGAGAAGAATGTGTGTGTTCCATGCGAAATAGTCCGCAGGTGCACTACGGATTATTAAATGTTGAGGATGAACCGGAACTTGACAGTTTTTTTTTAACATGATATGATTAGGTCGATTTTGAGAGACGAAGATGCAGAGTAACAGACAGAGTCTTTTCAAAGCAATTGTTTTGGACCACCCCACCGGGGTTAAGGCCATACGGACAGCCGGGTCCACTGCCGATTATGGTAACTTTGGTTACCTTATTGATTGAGTTAAAAGCTCAAATTTTATAAGTAGGTTCCTTTGATAACCGAGATGCGCCCGGAGCGCAGACTTGTGAAACGATCAATAAGAGTAGTAAAAGTATGATTGCTATATAGACTCTGATACGCATGCGGATATAGATCAAACGCAGGTTTGTGGCTTAGTGCCCTGACCTGCGTTTTTTTACGTTTTTTATTCAGTCTGTGGAATGTGTATTAAGGGTTGAGACAAAGGAAACTGGAATTGGAGGAATGATGAAAGGAAGTCGTTTTAAATTAAACCAGAATCATGCACCTATACATGAAGCTCTGGAGACTTTCCGACGTATGAGAGTTGTACCATTTGATGTACCTGGCCATAAACGCGGAAGAGGCAATCCGGAGCTGACAGATTTTCTGGGACAAAAATGTGTAGGGGTTGATGTTAACAGTATGAAGCCGCTGGATAATCTTTGTCATCCGGTATCAGTAATACGGGAAGCAGAAGAACTGGCAGCAGATGCCTTTGGAGCAGCACATGCATTTCTGATGGTAGGAGGCACGACCAGTTCTGTCCAGACGATGGTCCTGACTGCCTGCAAACGTGGAGATGAGATCATATTGCCACGTAACGTTCACAGGAGTGTTTTGAATGCACTTGTTTTGTGTGGTGCGATTCCTGTTTATGTAAACCCGGAAGTAGATCAGCGGCTTGGAATTTCCCTTGGAATGAAAAGGGAACAGGTGGAGAAAGCGATAAAAGAACATCCAAAGGCAGTTGCGGTACTGGTAAACAATCCGACTTATTATGGTATATGCAGTGACCTGCGTGCGATCGTTAAGATGGCTCATGATGCAGGAATGCTTTGTCTGGCAGATGAGGCACATGGAACGCATTTTTATTTTGGAGGAGGTCTTCCTGTCTCTGCTATGGCAGCAGGTGCAGATATGGCAGCTGTGTCCATGCATAAGAGTGGAGGAAGTCTTACACAGTCAAGCCTTCTTCTTACAGGTCCGGATGTACATGCCGGCTATGTGCGCCAGATCATCAATCTGACACAGACGACCTCAGGAAGCTACCTTCTGATGTCAAGCCTTGATATCTCAAGAAGAAACCTTGCACAGCGCGGCCGTCAGATCTTTCACCAGGTAGCAGATATGGCGGAATATGCCAGAGAGGAAATCAATGCGATCGGTGGTTATTATGCATTCGGAAAAGAATTGGTAAACGGAAACTCCGTTTTTGATTTTGATATAACTAAACTAAGCGTACATACGCTGGATATCGGACTTGCGGGAATCGAAGTGTATGATATTCTGCGTGACGAATATGATATTCAGATAGAGTTTGGAGATATCGGTAATATTCTTGCCTATCTTTCTATAGGAGACCGTGCACAGGAAGTAGAGCGGCTTGTGAGTGCACTTGCGGAGATCCGCAGACGTTTTCAGACAGATGGTTCAGGACTTCTGAGCCAGGAATATATTGATCCACAGGTAGTGACCAGCCCGCAGGATGCTTTTTATGCGGATAAATGCAGCCTGCCGCTTCGTGAAACCGAGGGTAGGGTATGCAGTGAATTTGTGATGTGCTATCCGCCTGGAATTCCGATTCTTGCACCGGGGGAGCGTATCACAGCAGAGATCCTGGATTATATTGAATATGCCAAAGCAAAGGGCTGTAATATGACGGGACCTGAAGATCCGGATATTTTGAGACTGAATGTTCTGACAGGGAGGGAATGATAATGGAAATGTGGTTTTCAGAATTTCATACACCGGATGTGAAACACAGTATCCGGGTAAACCGCCATCTTTATTCCAGACAGAGTGAGTATCAGAGAATTGATATTTTTGAGACACCGGAATTCGGCCGTGTGCTGACTCTGGACGGAAATGTAATGCTGACAGAGCGTGACGAATTTATTTATGATGAGATGATCACGCATGTGCCGATGTCGGTCCATAAAGAAGCAAAAGATATTCTGGTGATCGGTGCCGGAGATGGTGGCGTTGTCCGTGAACTGACCAGATATGACAGAGTGCGTCATATTGATCTGGTAGAAATGGATCCGATGGTTGTTGAGGCATGTCGTGCCTATCTTCCGGGAAATGCCTGCAGACTGGATGACAGAAGAGTTCATCTTCATTATGAAAATGCGCTGAGATTTATCCGAAGATGTGAAGCAAAATATGATCTTATCATCGTGGATTCCTCTGATCCGTTTGGTCCGTCTGAAGGATTGTTTACCCGTGAATTTTATGGAAACTGTTACAATGCGCTGAAGGATGACGGGATTATGGTAAACCAGCAGGGAAGCCCGTTTTATGCGGAAGATGCACATGCCATGCAGCGCAGCCATAAAAGGATTGCCAGCACTTTCCAGATCAGCCGTGTTTACCAGGCACATATTCCAACCTTTGCTGCAGGTTACTGGCTGTTCGGATTTGCAAGTAAAAAATATCATCCGGTAGATGATCTGGATGCAGAGGCCTGGAACGCATTAAATCTTCGTACACGTTACTATACGACCAGACTCCATAAAGGGGCATTTTATCTTCCGGCTTTTCTGGAAGACATGCTGAAAGAAGTGGAGGATTAATTTATGATTTTACCTAATATAGAAACTTTTATCGGCTGCGAAAGCAGTTTTGAGGAAGCATCCGTTGTTCTTTATGGTGCGCCGTTTGATTCTACAACAAGTTTTCGTCCGGGTGCCCGTTTTGGCCCATCAGCTATGCGCCATGAGAGTTTTGGCCTGGAGACCTACAGTCCGTATCAGGATAAAGACCTTATGGACATCAGCGTATTTGACAGCGGGGATCTGGAGCTTTGCTTTGGTAGCAGTGAAATGGCACTTTCAGACATTCAAAAGAGAGCAGAAGAAATCCTGGGAGCAGGAAAATTCCCACTGCTTCTTGGAGGAGAACATCTGGTGACACTGGGAGCGGTGCGTGCCGTAGCCGCAAAATACCCGGATCTTCATATTATCCATTTTGATGCACATGCAGATTTAAGAGATGATTATCTCGGAGCAAAATTAAGTCATGCCTGTGTCCTTCGCAGATGTCATGAGATTCTGGGAGACGGCCGTATCCATCAGTTCTGCATCCGCAGCGGTGAGAGAGAAGAATTTCAGTTTGCTTCCGGACACACAGATTTTCATCCGTTTACTTTTGACGGACTGGAAGAGACAGTCAGAGAACTGAAAGAGAAACAGGTCCCGGTATATTTTACAATTGACCTTGACTGCCTGGATCCGTCTGCATTTCCGGGAACAGGAACTCCGGAGGCGGGAGGTGTGAGCTTTTTAGAGCTTCTTAAAGCAATACGTACCGTTTCTCAGGCGAACGTGGTAGGGGCAGATGTCAATGAACTGGCGCCTATGCTGGATGCAAGTGGTGTTTCAACTGCAACAGCCTGCAAGGTTCTTCGTGAACTGCTTCTGGCAATTGCAAAATAATATTATAAAAGGAGTAGAATTATGAGCAGAGTATTAGTGATCGGCTGCGGTGGAGTAGCCAGTGTGGCAATTCAGAAATGTTGCCAGGTTGATGAGGTATTTACAGAAATGTGTATCGCAAGCCGTACAAAGGAAAAATGTGATGCGCTTGTAGAAAAACTGAAAGGAAAGACAAAAACTGTTCTTACTACAGCTAAGGTGGATGCAGATGATGTAGATCAGCTGATCGAACTGATCAACAGCTATAAACCGGATCTGGTAATGAACATCGCACTTCCTTATCAGGATCTGACAATCATGGATGCGTGTCTGGCATGTGGCGTAAATTATATGGATACAGCAAACTATGAGCCGGAAGATACCGATGATCCAGAGTGGCGTGCCATCTATGAAAAACGCTGCAAAGAAGAAGGCTTTTCCGCATACTTTGATTATTCCTGGCAGTGGGCATATCGTAAAAAATTCGAAGATGCAGGACTTACAGCACTTCTTGGATGTGGATTTGACCCGGGTGTTACACAGGCTTATTGTGCCTATGCATTAAAGCATGAATTTGACCAGATTGATACAATTGATATCCTGGACTGCAACGGCGGTGATCATGGATACGCATTTGCGACAAACTTTAATCCGGAGATTAATCTTCGTGAGGTAAGTGCACCGGGAAGCTACTGGGAAGACGGACACTGGGTAGAAATCCCTCCGATGGATATCAAGAGAGAATATAACTTCGACCAGGTTGGAGATAAGGATATGTATCTGCTCCACCATGAAGAGATTGAGTCTCTTGCAAAAACAATCCCAGGTGTAAAACGTATCCGTTTCTTCATGACTTTTGGACAGAGCTATCTGGATCACATGCGTTGTCTTGAAGATGTAGGAATGCTTTCTACAACACCGATCCAGTACAATGGACAGGAAATCGTTCCGATCCAGTTTTTGAAAGCACTGCTTCCGGATCCGGCAAGCCTTGGACCACGTACAAAAGGAAAAACAAATATTGGCTGTATCTTTACCGGTGTAAAAGACGGAAAAGAAAAAACATACTATATCTACAATGTATGTGATCATCAGGAATGCTATCACGAAGTAGGAAGCCAGGCAATCAGCTATACAACAGGTGTTCCGGCAATGTGTGGAGCACTTATGATGCTGACAGGAAAATGGATCAGACCAGGTGTATATACCGTAGAAGAATTTGATCCGGATCCGTTCCTGGATGCTCTTGACCGTTATGGCCTGCCACGCAGTGAAAGCCACGATCCGAAGCTGGTAGACTGATGGAAGGATTGGATAAAAGAGCTCCGTTTACAGCTACCGGCGGAATCATTCCGCCGGAATTCCAGAACATAAAAACACCCTGCTACATTCTGGATGAAAAAGCACTTATAAAAAATGCCAGGCTGCTCGGTAAAGTATCTGAACGGACAGGATGTAAGATGCTCCTGGCACAGAAGGCGTTCAGTAATTATGACTGCTATCGTTTTTTTGAACCATATCTTGCAGGAACAGAGGCCAGCGGGCTGTTTGAGGCACGACTTGGAGCAGAGGAAATGCCGGGAAAAGAGGTTCATGTATTCTGTGCAGGCTATCGGGCTGATGAATTTGAAGAACTTCTTCAGTATGCAGATCATATCGTGTTTAATTCACCCTCTCAGCTTCTGCGTTTTGGTGCAAAGGCAAAAGAAGCAGGAAAGAGCGTCGGACTGCGTATTAATCCGGAATGTTCTACCCAGGAGGGACATGATATCTATGATCCCTGTGCTCCGGGAAGCCGTATGGGTACGACAAGAGCACAGTGGGATGAAGCATTTCAGAAAAATCCTGAACTGTTGGATCTGTTGGATGGCCTTCATTTCCATACTCTCTGTGAGCAGGATTCCGATGATCTGGAGACAACGCTTGTTTCCGTAAAGAAGAATTTTGGTGATCTCGCTTCCGGGGTAAAGTGGATCAATTTTGGCGGCGGCCACCATATTACAAGACCAGGCTATGATATTGAACGACTAGAACGCTGTATCCGGATGGTGCAAGAAGAATGGAAGGCAGAGGTTTATCTTGAACCCGGAGAAGCGTGGGCATTAAATGCAGGCTTTCTGCTGACCAGCGTACTGGATGTCCTGAAAAACGGAGAGAAACAGATCGCGATCGTGGATGCCAGTGCAGCCTGCCATATGCCGGATGTACTGGAAATGCCTTATCTTCCCCCACTTTTGGGAACCGATGAGACAGAAGAAAGCGGGATCACAGTCCGGCTTGGAGGACCGACCTGCCTGTCAGGAGATGTGATCGGGGATTATAAATTCAGGCAGCTCCCGGAATACGGAGATCTTCTTATGTTTGGAGATATGGCCATCTATACTACCTGCAAAAACAATACATTTAATGGAATGCCATTGCCGGATATCTGGCTCAGACGTGGTGACAATACCATGCAGCAGCTTACAGATTTTGGTTATATGGATTTTAAAGAAAGACTTGGAAGTAAAAAAACTATTAATAAATAAAGAAGGGGCTGTCGCACTAAGTAATTAGTGTGCAGCCTCTTTTCTATGCAAAAAATTACAGCCAGGCTTCGAAAAGTCTGGCTGTTGGTGTAAAATATAAGTATGCAAACCCCTATATTATTACACAAGAATTGTGATTATTCCTCTCGCTCAATGGAATTGAACTGTAAGCGAGATATTAATTTCATGTATCTTTTAGAGGGAAAACCAGTTCCTGACCATGCTACTTTTGTCCGTTTCCGCAATATTCATTTTGCTCCGTGTGCGAAACGAATTCCCGCTGAAATGTCTAGCCTCCTTTACAAGAATTAGCAAAAAACAGCCTGCCCTGATGGGAGTAATTTTCATCAGTGCAAGTTGTTTTCTTTTTTCCATTGTGACGGTGATATTTTGTAAGTATTCTTAAAAGCTCTTGAAAAATGAAGCTGATTTGGATAACCGACTGCCTTTCCAATATCCTGAATGGACAAATCAGTCAGCTGCAGCAGTTGAGCTGCTTTGGACATACGATAGCTGAGTAGTAGCTGCTGAGGGCTTTGCCCGGTATGCTTCTTTAACAAACGGCTGAGATAACTTCTGCTGATATTACAAAATGCGGCAATATCTTCGACGGTAATATCATTATGAAAATTTCGTTCGATAAAATGTACAGCTTCTTTAATGTAAGAGTCAGAAATGCGTTCTCCGGTAATCAGTCTTCGATCTTTGGAAGAACGTATCATATAATCCATACATTCGTATAATTTGGCAATCATTCCGAAAGATGACACAGAATCCTCAGAAAATGTCATCTCCAATATTTTATCTTTTAATTTAGCGGAAAGTGCACGATCTGAAGCATGATAGATGGGGTGCAAAATATTAATTCCACAGTTTGTCAGAACCTCTTCAACGCGAACACCATCAAATTCAATCCATGTATATTCCCAGGGATGACTTTGGTCAGCGTAATAATGTGTATTCTGTCCAGGAAAAATCAGAAATCCCTGCCCGCTTCGAATGTGGTAAGTCTGGTCGGTTCCGGTGGAGTCGGTAGCAACCAATGTTCCACTTCCGGAAATTACATAATGAAAAAGGTAATGATTCCGAATAAAAGGACCGAAAGAGGAAAGAGGTGTACATTGTTCATAGCCATATTGATATAGGCAAAGATCGATAAAATACTGATTCTGAAAGAAATGAAATAGTGTGTTATCTGACATGAAAAACCTCCTCGATTAGTTGTTGTCTAGTAGAAATAAAAAAATAAAAAATAATATATCATCACTATATATCATAATGTGATGTGAAATCAACAAAAAATAATAAATAATACACATTTTGATATAAAACATTCCATATATGTCTATTTTTGTGTTCATTAAGATATATTATAATAGCTTATGTAGACGGAAAGAAAATCTGGCCGTGTACAAATATGAAAAGATAATATGGGAGGTTATCATGAAGAAAAAGAATATGAGAAGAGCAGCAGTACTTGTCATGGCGGGAGTTCTTACAATGGGACTTACTGCATGTGGATCGAATGGAAATGAATCCAGTGGAGATGGAAAACTTGTTTTTCAAATCTGGGATGCCGGACAAAAAGCAGGTATGGAAAAGTTGGCAGAAGCCTATATGGAAGAACATCCAGATGTGAAAATTGAAGTGCAGGCAACAGGATGGGATGAATACTGGACAAAGCTGGAAGCTTCTGCAACAAGTAATTCCATGCCGGATATTTTCTGGATGCATTCTAATCAAATATTTAAATATGCTGACAACGGAATTCTTGCAGATTGTTCAGATATTGTAGATACAAGCAATTTTTCAGATATTTCTGTTGCAAATGCTGAGGGTAGCGACGGAAATATTTATGGAGTTCCAAAAGATAAGGACCTGGTGGTTTTAGTATACAATAAAGAGATTTTCGATCAGGCTGGTGTTGCATATCCGGATGATACATGGACATGGGATAACCTGACAGAGGCTTCTGAGAAAATCTATGAGCAGACGGGAAAATACGGATACATGGCATATGCTCATGATCAGGTTGGATATTGGAACTTTGTATATCAGAATGGCGGACAGATTTTGAACGAGGACGGAACAAAAGCAGAATATACAGAACAGGCAACAAGTGATGCAATTAAATTTTATGTGAATCTTCAGAATAATGACTGGTGCCCGACACAGGAGCAGTTTGCAAATACGAGTGCAACAGAGCAGTTTTTCTCAGGACAGGGAGCAATGTTCTTTGCGGGAAGCTGGGATCTGGCAAATCTTTGTTCAACTTACACAGATATGAATGGTAAATGGGATGTAGCAGTTCTGCCAAAATGCCCGAATCCGGAAAGTGGAGACGGACGTGCAGTAATTTCTAACAGTGTATCATATGCAACAGCAGCAGAAGGAAAGAATAAGGATACCGCAATGGATTTCCTGAAATTCCTTGCGTCAGAGGAGGGACAGAAGATCCAGGGAGAATCCGGTGTTGCAATTCCAGCATATAATGGATTGGAAGATACATGGGTGAATACATTTGCGGAGAAAGGATATGACATTCATCCGGAGAATATTATCCCGATGTTTGATTACAGTGTAAAATATGTAAACAATCCTTCGAGACCGTCATGGGAGCCAAAGGTGGAACAGGCAGTACTTGATATTTATGCCGGAAATACATCTGTGGATGATGGAATCCAGAATATGCAGAATATTGTTACGGAAGCAATCGCAGAAGAATAGACGAGCTTGGAGGTAGAGCCGGATGAAGAAAAAATCGAGGTTTGACCAGGATCATAAATGGGGTTATCTGATGATAGCCCCAACGATTCTTGGATTAATTATATTAAATGTATATCCATTTGTAGAAACAATTATTTTAAGTTTTTCATCCAAAAAGGTGTTTGGTGGAACAAAGTTTGTAGGACTTGAAAATTATATAAAGATGTTTTCAAGTCCTGAATTCTGGAGAGCAACATGGAATACATTGCTGTTTTGTTTGCTGACAGTTCCGGGAGGGGTTCTCCTGGCACTGGTTGTAGCAGTTCTTCTGAATTCAAAGATTAAAGGAAAGGTGGCCTTTCGTGCCATTTTTTTCCTCCCGATGGTCGTATCTCCGGCAGCGGTAGCAATGGTTTGGAAGTGGATGTTTAACTCAGATTACGGAATTATCAATACAATTTTCCATACAAATATTAATTGGACGACAAATCCAAATGTAGTGATTTTTACAGTTGCAATTGTTGCAATCTGGAGTGCTCTTGGATATGATGCAGTCTTACTGCTTTCAGGAATTCAGAATATTTCCAAAAGTTATTATGAAGCAGCCAGTCTGGATGGCTGTACAAAGTTTCAGCAGTTTCGTTATATTACCATGCCAATGGTTTCACCGACATTGTTTGTTGTATTGATCATGAGATTGATGGCATCTCTTAAAGTATATGATTTGTTATACATGATGGTAGGGGAAGGAAATCCTGCACTGAGTAAGTCACAATCACTGATTTATTTATTCTATCGTGAATCCTTTATTTCCGGAAACCGTGGTTATGCATCATCAATTGTAATCTGGACAGTACTTTTGATTGGAGTAATAACAGCAGTACAGTTTGTTGGACAGAAAAAATGGGTTAATTACGAGGTATAGGAGGCACAGTATGAAGAAAAGCAAAAAAATATCAAATGTATTTGTGTATGTTGCTCTGATTCTGGGATCTATCATAATGATTTTTCCATTTGCGTGGATGATTCTGACAGCATTTAAAACCAACGAAGAAGTACTTCGGGTTCCACCGACACTTTTACCATCCAACTGGAATTCCGGTGCATTTACAAAAGTGTTGGATTTATTGCCATTTGGAAATTTATATCTGAATACGGGATTGATGATCTTGTTCCGTGTATTGTGTGCAGTTATATTTTGTTCTATGGCTGGTTATGCATTTGCAAAATTAAAATTTAAGGGAAAGAATTTTCTTTTTACTTTGGTTATTGTTCAACAGATGATTCCAGGACAGATTTTTATCATTCCGCAGTATCAGATGATTGCAAAAATGGGAATGACAGACACGATATTTGCCTTAGTATTCCCTGGAATTGTTAGTGCATTCGGAACATTTTTTTTGCGCCAGGCTTATATGGGAATTCCGGATGAGATAGCAGAGGCTGCATATCTGGATGGATGTAATCGCTGGCAGACATTTACGAAAGTAATGTTCCCACTGACGAAGTCCTCTCTTGCGGCACTTTCGGTATTCACAGCAGTGTTTGCTTATACAGATTTGATGTGGCCGTTGATCGTAAACACCAATATTAATTCAACTACATTATCAGCAGGACTTTCCAGTCTGAATGGACAGTTCAGTACAAACTATCCGGTGTTGATGGCCGGTTCCTTATTTGCAATGCTTCCAATGGTAATCTTGTATCTGATTTTCCAGAAACAGTTTATTGAAGGTGTAGCAATGACAGGAGGAAAATAAGGGAATAGAAAGGGCAGAATTTGATGGAACTTATAACATTACATACAAAACACACAACCTATCAGATGGGAATTGCAGAGCATGGATTTCTGCTTCATTTGTATTATGGTCCAAAAGCAGAGGGAGACATGAGCAGTCTTCTGACAGCATATGACAGAGGTTTTTCAGGAAATCCGTATGATGCAGGTAGCGATCGAACGTTTTCTATGGATACATTTCCGCAGGAATATCCATGTTATGGAAATGGAGATTTCCGAAGCCCGGCTTTTAATGTGAAGAACGAACAGGGAGTTTATGGTATTGATCTGAGATATAAGAGTCATTCTGTAACAGATGGAAAATATAGCATTCCTGGACTTCCGGCAGTATATGCAGATAAAGCGGACGGAGCGTATACAGTAGAGGTTGTGCTGGAAGATACATTGCTTGGACTTGAAGTGACGCTGCGTTATGGTGTGCTTCCAGAACTGGATGTAATTACAAGAAGTGTTATCGTGAAAAACATTGGAAAGCACCAGATCTATTTGACGAAAGTATACAGTGCAGGAATGGATTTCCTGACAGGAGATTTCGAGCTTCTTCATTTCCATGGACGTCA
>CAKROE010000066.1 GCA_934371915.1 uncultured Blautia sp.
GTGAAGCCCCCCTCAAGATGAGATATCCCATCCGAAAGGAGTAAACCCCCTTGAAGACGACGAGGTTGATAGGGCAGGGGTGGAAGTGTGGCAACACATGGAGCTGACTGCTACTAATAGGGTGAGGGCTTGACCAAAAAGCATGGTCAGAAAGATTCAGTTGATTGTCAACATGTATGTGGTTTTGAAGATACGATAATGAAGCCGGAGCGGATAAAATCTGTTCCGGCTTTTATGTTTTATAAACACAAGCATATAAAGGGTGAACACATGGAATTTTATCAGTTAAAAATCACAAGAAAAGGAACAAAACCTCCGGTATGGAGACGCTGCCTGATACCGGCAGATATTAACTTTGAAAAATTGGCAGAAATGCTACAGGACATTCTGGAATATCAGAGTACAGATCTGTATGAAATCGAATTTTTCCAGAAAAAAGTCAGAATTTCCAACCTGACTGCACAGGGAGCAGATACCGCAAAAGGAAACTATGAATATCTGGAAGCCAAAGATACAAAGACTTCAGAGCTTCTTGACACAGAAGCATGGTTTACTTTCCGCGTAAAAGAAGCGGATCTTCCGGAGTACCGTGCAGATATTGAGAAAAAAGTTGAAGATGCAGAAATCAAAACAGCTGATGGTGTAAAGAAAGCTTCTGCGCCGATTATTTTGAAAGAGACAAAATCTCCAAACGATGATTTTTGGTCAAAAGAGTCAGAGGAAATCAATACACTTCTTAATAAAAAGTATGGTGTACTCGGACTTGCAGATGTGATCGCAAAGAAAATTACAGAGATGGATCTGGAATCCGGGGCCGAGCAGCCGGAAGTTTCCTTTACAAGAAATCCGAAAGTAAAAGATTATCTGAATTCCTATAATAAAGAAGATCTGGTTGAAAGTGCAAAAGAACTGGAGATCCCGTATGAAGGACTTTCCAAAGAAGAGCTTGCAGAGCAGATTGCTGCGAAAGTGCTTGATCCGGAAGTGATGAAATCTATTTTTCTGCAGGCGGATGAATGGGAAATAGATGCTTTTGACCATGCATCTACAAGAAAATGTTTCCCTGCAACACATAAAGACTGGAAAGAACTGGAATGGTTCAGCAATAAGGGTTACATTGTAGCATACAGTGATAATCATGCAGAAGTTCCGCAGGAAGTTATTGCTGTTTATAACCAGATCAATACCCCGGAATTACAGGAAAAATGCCGCCAGCTCAGCTGGATGCGTTCCTGCCAGAGTATGATGGGACTGATTTATGCAATCGCACCACTCAAGATCGTATACCGCATGTACCGCAAACGCGATGGCTTCAGAGTGAACTATGAAAAGTTCATGGAAATTCTGAATGAGCTGTCTGAAAAAGATGATATATGCATCATAAAAGGTGATAAGATGATCTGGAAAGCGGTTCTTCAGGACAACCTTTATGAGAAGATCGAAGAGTTCCAGGGAGACAGAGACTTCTATATTCCGACAGTGGAAGAAACTCTGGACTATGCAAAACACGGATATCCTTCACAGGATGTTTCCTACAGAAAACTGGCTTCTTTCCTGAGAGATGAACTTCATATTTCAGAAGAAAAGATTGAAGAACTTCTTTACATTGTGTACAAAGAATTTTCCATGGATGGAATGCTTTCTGACATCATGGAAGAGTTCAAAAAACGTGATATTGTGTTTGATTCTGACCGTCAGATGGAGAGATTTGTTCCGATCATGATGGAAGTAAATAATAACACAAGAATGCTTGATTTCCGCGGATATACACCAAATGAGGTCAGCCGTGCCGAACAGGCTGCTGTCCCGGCCCCGGTTGCTCCGGCAATGTCGTCTTTCGTACCGATGGCAAACACTCCGGCAGTAAATATGCAGCCGAAAAAGAAAGTATATCCGAATGATCCATGCCCGTGTGGAAGTGGAAAGAAATACAAGAAATGCTGCGGAAGAAACTGATATTTAATGACAGAATAGGGTTTATACAGAAAGGTTGAAACAAAAATGAAATTATTGATCGTGCGTCATGGTGATCCTGATTATTCTATAGATTCACTGACTGAGAAAGGCTGGAGAGAAGCAGAGCTTTTATCCGAAAAACTTTCAAAACTTGATATCAAAGATTTTTATGTTTCGACTATGGGACGTGCGAAGGATACAGCTTCGTGCACATTGAAAAAAATGAATCGCACAGCAACAGAGTGCGACTGGCTTCGCGAGTTTGATGTACTGATCCATCGGCCGGATGTGCCTGACCGCAAAATCTGTGCATGGGACTGGCTTCCGCAGGACTGGACACAGGATGAGCGTTTTTATCAGTATGATCGCTGGTTTGAAAATGAAGCCATGCAGGAAGCCAACATGAAATATTATTATGATCAGGTAACCGGTGAATTTGATAAAGTTCTTGCAGAGCATGGTTATGTTCGTGACGGACACTACTACAGAGTAGAAAAAGCTAATAATGATACGCTTGTCTTCTTCTGTCATTTCGGGCTGGGCTGTGTGCTTATAAGTCACCTGCTCAGTATGTCGCCGATGGTACTCTGGCACAATCTGTGCGCAGCTCCGAGCTCTGTCACTACTCTGACAAGTGAAGAACGACGCAAAGGAATCGCAGGCTTCCGTATGAATTCCTATGGGGATATTTCCCATTTATATGCACATGATGAACCGCCTGCATTTGCAGCACGTTTCTGCGAATGCTATGACAACGATGAACGACATGATTAAATAACAAAGACTATCCTTTCGGATAGTTCCATCTGTAATCCTCTTTTGATACAATTATTTTATGATAATTCGGTTACATAAGATAAATTGTGCGAATCAAAGGAGGATTATTTTTATGAAGAGAAGGACACTGGCTTTAATACTGGCAGCGGCTCTGACAGTAACCAGCGTGGAAGGAACGGCGGTTATGGCAAGTGCAGCCGAGTTCACATCGGAGGCTGTGGAAGAAACAGAGGCAGAGTTGGAGACTGCGCCGGAAGATAGTGCAGATGTAGCAGTTTTGTCGGATCAGGGGGATTCATCTGGGGCGGATGAGATTGAAATTTCTGACAGTGAATCACAGGATAGCGATAGCGCAGAAGAGCAGATTGATGTATTCGAAGAGACGCAGGACGGTGTGGATGAAGAGGGAATAGAGATCACCGATGAAGAAGCGTTGACAGATGCAGACGCAGAGAATGAGGAAGCGAATATTGAAGTTTTTTCTGGCGGAGATGAAAGTATACCGACACTGACTGGTATGGAAGTAGAGGGAATAAATGAGAATACCATGCGTGATGGTGTGGCAGGGATAGACTATTATGTTGCAGTTCAGATTACGTTAAAATTTGCTGATGATACGACTTCAGAGTTCATTTTTCCATTAGGTGAAACATCATATTGCGATGCTGAAAAGACAAAAGGATATACGATAAGGGCATCGCTGAGAAGAGGGCCTGCAGGCGATGATTTAATGGGACAGAAATTGCCGAAAGGCAAGTACTATCTGTATTTTAAATGCGATGGATATGAAAATATAAGCGCAGATATTCCGGCATATATAAATAATCTTGAAGACGGTGGAGTGTGCCAGGGTGAAATTACGACAGGAAAAAACTCAGTGATTTCGTTCCAAAATGCATACAGATATTATAAATTTGTGCCGCAAAGAGCCGGTATTTACCAGGGCAGCACAAGTTCGGTCCATTGCATTCCATGGGTTGAAGATAAATCTGCGGGTGAAAGCACATCTTATAAAATCTATAAAAAACTTGAGGGCAGCAGGTGGGAGCTGAAAGCAAATGAACCGGTTTATTTTCAGGTATATGGCGGAAATAAGGATAACCCTTCAAATACAACGGCAACTATTACTTTAAGTGAAGTGCCACAGCTTGAAAGTATCAGCACCACACAGTCAGAAGTTACTTTGCTTGAGGATTACGAAACTTATTATCGTGAAGCAATTTCGAGCCTTCTGCGCTTTAATTATACGAATCAGGAAACTAAGGATTTTGACGTACAATTTGGTTATGCAATGTACAGAGATCCTGATGGAAATACAGTAATGTCAGATCTTGTTTATGCAGATGGTGAAAATAAGGGAAAGTCGTTTGACTGGAACAATGCATATTTCAGTGGATGTTATTATGTGCCGAAAGGTTCTTATAAGTATATTTTTACATTAGAAAAAGATGGTCAGGAACTTATGAAAGTGGAGGTTCCAATAAAAGTAGAATCTCTGGCAGACCGTTATGCTCAGCTGAATAGCATCCAAGAAGGAACACAGGAAATAGATATAACCAACAGACAGTTTTATAAATTTGAACCGGAAGTAAGCGGAGACTATATGATCAGCGCAGAAACAGGGCTGTCGTATTTAGTAATAGAAGTGAAGGAAGACGGGACAACTAAGCGGCTGAAGGAAGATAACGGAAGGGTTTTGTGCAAACTTGAACAGGGTCATAAATATATCGTTGATATTTATAATCATATACCATATGCCACCAGTACGAACCTGACTCTGAAACGACTGGCGAAAACGGAGTCTGTGGAAATTATATCTTATATGCCGCAGAAAATTAAGTGTATAGAGGGGCAGAAACCTGAATTCAATTTTATAAAAGTACGTATTAATACAGAAAAAGGATCTGAGGTTAGAAAACTGAATTACGGTGGTATTCCCGGAGTGGAAACAGATTCATATGGAAAGACTCTGAAATATTCCTTATACAAAAAAGAAAATGATCAGTATACGGAAGTATACGATCCGGAAGCAGGAGAATATGTATACAGAGTATTTTATGATGGCATAGAGGCGACAACCTCTATTCCGGTACATATTGCTTCTTTTCAGGAGGCGGCTCCTCAGAATGAATTAAAAAAAGATGAGAGCAAAACTCTTTCCGCGAAAGACAATCAGATTTCTGCAAGGTATCTGGCTAATTTCACAGGCAGACACCGGTTTGAATTTAATAAGAAGGTAAATGTGTATTGTGTTGGGGATACAGGTACATCAAAGACCTATTCAAACGTTTCGGAATTTTGCGAAAAACTTGTAAGAGGAAACGCGTACTATCTGTACATTACATCAGACACAGGACTTGAAGATCTTCAGGTCAAAGTTACGGAATTGCAGAAACCGGTGAAGCTGGAAGTACTTGCAGATAATAATGAATATATTGCGGGTATCGATAATCTGTCGAATATCAATCTTCGAACCAGAGTTACATACAGTGATGGTTCTGTGCAGGTAATAGGAATGAATGATCCGGTATACGGAGGTAAGTTGTTATACAGTGCCAGTACAAAAGATGGAAAAACAGCGAAATACTACAATCTACTGACAGAAGGAGAATGGAAGTGTGTACCGTATATTTACGGACAGGAGGATGAAATCTCACAGATAATAGGTACAACAATTAAGGTAACGATGCCGAATGCAGAGAATCTTGATGAGCTTGAAGAGGGTGTTCCAAAGACTGTCGAACCTGTAAAACGTAAGTTTTACAAATTTATACCGCAAACAAGTGACGATTATGAAGTGAAGGTTTCTGACGGAGCAACTGCAGCTGTGTATTCAGTTTATAATGACAGATTATCAAATCATGGAAGTATGCCGTATCTGACTGAGGATGTAACATATTTTGTCATGGTTTCCACACCGTATTCTGTAGATTTGCAGATCAAGAAAAGAGAGGATGCAGAAGATGATGGATATGTGATGGATGAAAAGTATGATCAGACATTTGACCTCAATGACAGGGATAGAGAGGAACCGCTTTATTTTACATTTGAACCGACTGAAACAGGGTATTATAAGTTCTGGACAGAAGGTAATGCACATCCACATGTTATACTTTATGAAGAAGATAAGAAAATTGGAGATGTTTATCCTTATGCGACGGATAATGTCGTCCTGACAGCAAAACTGGAAAAAGGAAAAACTTATGAATATTTAGTGGTCTGGGATCCATCTGGGGGGTCAAATCTTGCTGTACATTTTGCAAAGACAGAACATCAGAGCATCAAGAGTCTGGAACTGGTTCTGAAAAAAGGTGTGACAGAGGATGCAATGACGGTTATGAACGGAGTACTGGATGTATATGATCTTCGGATTAATTATGCAGATCAATCCACTCTGGTTGAAGCTGCATCGGAATTCAGATCCTGGGGCTCATATGACTGTGAAGGAAGCGATGAATATGGCAATAAGTGGAAGATATTTGTAGATAACAGCGAAGCAGTGCTGGATGCAAAAGACACAAAGTACGAGATAAAACTGACATATTATGATCCTGAAAAGGAAAACACATATCAGAATACGGTTTGGATTCCGGTCAAAGGAATCGAGGGCATGAAGGCTATTGAAAATGGCACTTCTGTAAAACCATTCCAGAATAGTGGTGTAGATGCATATTTTACCTTTACACCATCTGAGTCAGGCGAATACATTATGCAGTTTGAGACAGAAGATGGGGAAGCAATACCATATGCTTATGCCTACAGTTATAATGTGCGATATAGTGACTTTCAGTCTATAGAAGTAAATGATGTACCTGCAGAGACACTTAACGAAAAAAGTGTAACTGCAATGCTTACCGGTGGTGAGACATATCTTGTCAGAGTCGGCAGAAGGAACATGGACTGTAACGGAAGCACCTCCTTCAAAATCGAAAAGGCAAAAACAGTAAAAAGTGTAGAAATCAAGAATAAACCGGATCAGAAGACGGTGTATAACACAGATGGTAATATAGAGGCTTCTCTGGAAGGACTGATTCTGACAGTTTACTACAAAGACGGAACTAAGGAAGATGTTGCTTATGGCGAAAATGATGCAGCAGGATATGGTATAACCGTAGAAGATAGGTATTGGAAAGATGCAGATACCTACACAGTCACTGTATCACTTCGAAAGTATTATCTTCAGGTAGATTATAAGAGAGTAGATATTCCGGATGAGATACAGACAGTGAAGACAGGTATCAGTACAAAGATTCCTGCATCTGATCAGGTGGTTGTTCCGGTAATGTTTACCCCGGAAAAAACAGGTTATTATTTTGTTGATGTGGAAAATGGTTCTGTAAGCAGTGTACAAAAACTGGAAACACAGGAGTCAGCGCAGGCTCGGATGCGTGGAACAGGAACTTCTTCGGATGCCGGAGATACGCAGTACTTTGAAGCAGGTACTAGTTATAGGATCTACATTTATACAAATAAAAAAGAAGCTACGGTGATCATCCGGGAAGGTGCATGCAAATGGGAAACAATTGCAGGAACCATTGTTAAAGCATCCTGTACAACCGGTGCATCCTGCAAACAGGAATGCAAGGTTCATAACCATACACGTGTGGTTGAAGGTGATAAAGCAGCCGGTCACGGTTACAGTTCATGGAAAGTAACGAGGGAAGCTGACTGTACGAGAGCCGGTGAGAAACAGAGAAGATGTGTTTATTGTGGTCATGTAGAGAAGGTACAGACGGAACCGGCTAAAGGACATAAATATGGGGACTGGAAAACGACAGAAGAAGCTACTGTCCTTGATATGGGACAGCAGGAGCGTAGCTGCAGCGTATGCAATGAAAAAGAGACAAAATCCATTGCGAAGCTGAAAGCAACGATCAGCTTGACTGTATCAGGCACGATCCCGCTTAAGACGAAACAGACCTTTACACCAAAAGTCACGATGGGAAAAGGCGACAAAGTTACCTCCTGGAAATCCAGCAACAAAAAAGTTGTTTCCGTTGACAGGAACGGTAAAGTAAAAGGTCTGAAAGCAGGCAAGACCGCAACGATCACGGTACAGCTTGCGAGCGGACTGAAAAAGAGCTTCAAGGTAAAAGTTCAGAAGAAAAATGTTGCAACTAAATCTCTGAAGGTGGTGAATGTATCCACCGGAAAGAAAGTTTCTTCGAAAGTAAGCCTGAAACGCAAACAGACACTGAAGCTTGCAGTGACGGTTTCACCGATCACAAGCAAAGAGAAAGTGAAATACGCTTCCTCCAATAAGAAGGTGGTAAGTGTATCTTCCAAAGGTGTGATCAAAGCAAAGAAGAAAGGTAAAGCAACGATTACCGTGAAATCCGGCAAAAAGACTTACAGGATCAAAGTAACAGTCAAATAAAAACAGGGAGGATTAGTTTTTATGAAGAGAAGGACACTGGCTTTAATACTGGCAGCGGCTCTGACAGTAACCAGCGTGGAAGGAACGGCGGTTATGGCAAGCGCAGCCGAGTTCACATCGGAGGCAGCAGCAGAAGAAAATACCGGACAGGAATCAGAGACGGATGCATTTTCTTCAGATTTTGCTGAGCAGGAAGGTGAAATCGCATCAGAAGAAATTGGAATTACGGATGAAGAAACACAGGAAGAAGAGGCTGCAGAGGAGGAAATCAGTATTCTTGATGAAGCTGATGACGGTGAGGATGAAGAAAAAATAGAAATTACAGATGGCGAAGAGTCTGAGGCTGCAGATAATGAAGAGGCTGCATTTACAGATGGGGAAAGTGAAGAAGCAGATATTGAAGTCTTCGCAGGGGAAGATGAGGCTGCACCGACACTGACTGGTATTGAAGTCTCGAACTCAGAAATCTCATTGTATGAAGAGTTACAATCATATGAAAACTACAGAATTGAAGATATTTTGACACTTAATTATGGAACGGAAAGCAAACCAGGCATGGTATGTTTAGGTAATACGTATATCACAGACAAAGCCTGGAATGATGTAAATGGGATAACAGCAGAACTTGTTTATGCAGATCCGGATAAAGCAGATAAACCTGTTGTGTGGTCAGAAAAAAACAATGCTCAATATCTTCAGCCGGGTTCCTATAAGTACATTTTCACATGGACACCGGAAGATAAGACGCAAAAACCGGTATCAGTGGAAACCAAGATAAATGTCATTGCTTTTGCAAATGCTTTTGACCGGCTTCCGAAACTGAAAGAAGGAAGACAGAAAGTCGTATCCAACGATGAATTGTTCTATAGTTTTGTACCGGAAGTAGGCGGAACATATCAATTTAATGCAAATAGAGTTTTTCATTATATTATCACCGAATTAGAAGAGGATGGAAAACTTTCCAAAGACGATAAGATACTGCATGGAGATAGCGTATCTGTTGAGCTTAAAGTCGGAAAGAAATATGTTGTTTGCATAGACAGTGGAAACGATTGGAGAAGTGGGAGTCTCACGATTGACCGTGTACCGGTAGTAGAATCTGTAGAAATTGAATCATGGAGTCCTGAAAATCTTACGTTTACAGTGGGAGACGCCGTTTCATTTTACTGTATAAATGTTCGCCTTAATACAGATAAAGGGTCGGAAATAGTAAGACTTTACGGTTACGGAAATACAACAGATGCGTACGGAAATACGGTGGGATATGATCTGTACAAAATTGAAAATAATAAGTTTGTCAAACTTGAAAATATGGCTTCACTCCCGGCAGGAGAATATGCGTTCAGAGTATATTACAAGAATAAAAATACGGATCCGGAAAAAGGCCCGGATTTTATTACAGAGGATTATGTACCGGTCCATATTAAATCTGTGCAGGATCAGACAAAAGACAGTGTGCTGGATACAGAGAAACCCCTCACCGTCAAGGTAGAAAATTTCCGTGCAATTTACAGTTTTACTCCAAAGGAGACGGGAAGATATGAGCTGAGTACCAGCACATTTGTGGAAGGTGTTCTTAAAGATGGTGACGGTAAAAAAATTGCGAAGCAGAACAGGCATGAAAGAAGTATGTATGTCAGTCTCGCGGAAGGTACGACATACTACATGTATATGAAGGTTCCGTCTTCTTTATGCACACAGATTCAGGTGAGCGCAGAAAAACTTGCACTGCCGGTAGAAATAACGGTCTCTCTTAAGAAGACTTCTTATGCAGCAGAACTTACACAGATGTGGGAAGTGCAGCCGAAATTTACAATAAAATATGATGACGAAACAAGCGAAACTGCTACGGAGGATTCTATTGTTTCCGGCTGGAGTCTGGGCTATTATCTTGAAAACACTCAGAATAAGAATAATGTAATAAACGACAGAGTGGACTGCATTCCGGCAGGAACATGGACCTGTGTTCCGGAGTTATATACCAATGGGCGGGATGAGGAGATTCTGAAAGATGTTCTGACAGTGCAGACATATTGTCAAGAAATCACAGCAGAATCTCAGAAAATTGACATATCCAAACTGGAGGAAATTAAAGAGAATGTCCCGGTGACGGTACCGGAAACAAAACAAACATTTTACAAAGTGGTTGCAGATGCAGGTCAGTCTTACAAACTGGAAACGCCGGACGGTGTAACGGCAAAGTTCTATAAGTGGGATGAAGGCCTGAAAAACATAAATGGAGATAGTGTTTGTCTTGAAACAGGAACAACGTATCTGATCGGTGTTACTGCTTATCGTCAGTCCGAGATTACTTTGAAGAAGACCAGCGGCGGAGTGCCGGGACAGCAGTATTTTGAGGAAACTTATCCGCTGAAAGATGGATTCCATCAGACAATTCAGATGCCGGAAGACAAAGCTTCACCGGCAACGCTGGAATTTACATTTACTCCGGATGAAGACGCTTCTTACTGCTTCCAGATAGAAAGCAATCTGAAAACACGTGTGCTGCTTTATGAGGGAGAGGAAAAAGATAACATATACGGAAAACAGTCAGATGGTGATCTGAAAGTCTCTTATTATCTGAATAAGGGAAAAACCTATACATATCAAATGGTTTATAATGATATGAAATCTTTTGACAAGGTTACGGTTTCCTTCAAAAAGGCTGGTGAATATAAGCAGATCAAAGAGATGACATACCGTCTGAAAGACGGAATGAAAGCGACAGACCTGAATGTTCTGACAGACTTTTTTGATGTTTATGATGTACAGATCCATTATACAGATGACAGTGTTTTGATGCTGGATTACAACTGGAGCGGATACGCAGAGACAGATGATTACGGAAATTTCCTGATGTGTGAATGGGATACGAATATCGAGAATGTAGAAGCAACAGAGACAGTGTGTGATATTTCGATAGAATACCGTAATGCAAAGGATGAAAAGTGGACACAAAAGACGGTTACGGTACCAATGAGCGGACTTGCAGGAATGCAGAGCCTGAAAACAGGAGATTCTGTATATCCGTTCAGAAATCAGGGAACTTATTCAGCTTATAGATTTACTGCGGAAGAAAGCGGGTTGTATCTGTGGCGGGCAAAGACAGAAGAAGGAGAACCTTCTCCGCAGTTCCAGGTGTTTAGCTATGAACTTAATTCGCATGGTGCAATGCCAGTCTCCATCAGACGGATGAGGATGAATGAGCTTGAGGATAATGGATATACCGTATGGCTCGAAAAAGGAGAAAGTTATCTGATTGGAACAGGCAGAGATGGTGTGGAATACAACGGTAACGTAACACTCAGCGTAAAAAGGGCCAAAATCCTGCAGTCTGTAGAAATAAAGAAGAAGCCAAATCAGACAACACTGTATCCTGTAGAAAGTTTTTCAGGTGTTTCGTTAGAAGGAATGGTCATTACTGCACATTACACAGACGGAACCAGTGAGGATATTCTTTACGGTCAGACAGACTCGAATGGAACTCTTTTTGAAATGAGCACAGATATAGATTCTTCAGACGACGGATATTGGATAAGTGGCAGCAAATTCCGTCAGTATCTGCACTTTGGGGACTATAATTTTTATGTGGATTTTGATGCAGCAGAAGTACCTGATGACATACCGGTTGTGAAAGTAGATGCAAAGACCAATACATATGTCGAAGGTAAGACGCTTGTCCCGGTAAAGTTTACTCCAGAAGAGACCGGTTTTTATTCGGTTGAAATGCCAAATGGTGGATTAAGTACAGCCGTAGATAAAAAAACAGGGGAACGCTGGGTAGATACAAATTATTACTTTGAAAAGGACAGATCCTATCTGATTTATGTGTGGGCACATCAGAAAGATGCTTATGTAATCATCCGAAGAGGTGCGTGCCAGTGGCAGATGGTCACCAAAACAGAACCTACCTGTACGGAAGATGCGCAGTATGTAATGGAGTGCAAGATTCATAATCATACCTATAGTTATTCCAGCTATTATGAAGAGAAAGGTAAGGCTTACGGACATGCATTCAGTACCTGGAAAGTGACAAAAGAGGCGACGTGTGCTTCTGAGGGAAGCGAAGAAAGAACCTGCGCAAGATGCAAAGAGGTAGAAAAACGTACAATTCCAGCAACCGGTGAACACAGCTATGACAGCTGGAAAACGACAAAAGAAGCTACTGTCCTTGATATGGGACAGCAGGAACGCGTCTGCAGTGTATGCAATGAAAAAGAGACAAAATCCATTGCGAAGCTGAAAGCAACGATCAGCTTGAATGTATCAGGCACGATCCCGCTTAAGACGAAACAGACCTTTACGCCAAAAGTTACGATGGGAAAAGGTGACAAAGTTGCCTCCTGGAAATCCAGCAACAAAAAAGTTGTTTCCGTTGACAGGAACGGTAAAGTAAAAGGTCTGAAAGCAGGCAAG
>CAKROE010000067.1 GCA_934371915.1 uncultured Blautia sp.
CTCTCTCAAAACACCTTATATTTAGCGCGATATACCGGGGTTGCAATAACTCTTGCATTCAACCAAAATCTGTGAATTGTGTGATGTGAATTATAAAGATTAAGGCTGACAGTCCCCTCACACAACTGTCAGCCTTAAATTCATTCAGACATATTCAATTTCATTACTACCTTATTTCGTCAGAACCCTATAATTTTCTTTCTTATCATAATCTTTATGGATTCCGTCATCTTCGTACAGAGTATAGCTGCTGCCTTCATATCCAAGCATCTTAAGCTTCTCTGTATCAATATCCTTCACGCACTCTGCTGCTTCTGCAACCGGAATGCATTTGCCGCTGCGAATGAAAAGAGGTACTTCATTGAGGGCAACATCCACATAATGAACTCCTTTTGCGAGGACTTCTTCGGAAATGCTTCCATCCGGCATAAACTTGATGAATTTCATTTCTTCCGGCAGGTAAACGTAACGGCCTCTTGCATTCTGCTCATAGACCGGTGCGATCATGATCTCGTTGCCAAGCATCAATTGGTCTTCAACACGGATTGCCATCTTATCATCTGGATAAACAAATCCAAGTGGCTTAAAGTACATATCGTCATTCAGTGCAGCTTTCATATATTCACTGTAGAGATATGGTACAAGGCGATATCTGGCGTTAATGACACTGCGGAAATCTTCGATGTTTTCGAACTGGTAACATTCCTGTTCTCTTGTTCCTTCTGCTGCATGATCGCGCATCAGAGGTGTAAACACACCGAGCGCAAGGAAACGAAGTAGCAGATCTCTGGTCGTATCATCGCCAAATCCGCCAAGATCCGCACCTGTGTACATAAAGCCGCACATATTCAGAGATGGAAGCATCTTCAGATTTAAAAGAATGTGTGACCACCATGATTTATTGTCTCCCATCCAGATTCCACCATAGCGGTGCATTCCGATATAAGAAGATCTGGAGAACATCAGGAAACGTTTTTCCGGATCAATTCGCTCGAATGCTTCTCCGGCTGCTCTTGTCATATTGTAACCAAAAAGATTATGTACTTTGTCGTGGCGGATTTTCTTACCATTTACATTGTGATAAAATCTTTTGTAATCTTCCGGACTGTTGGCAATGTTTATCATCTTTGCCTGCATAGCCCACGGATGGATCTTACCTTCGGTATCTTTTGCAAATTCTCCGGCAAGTTCTTTTGCCTCTGCAAGTCCTTCTGAAGAATAAAAGATTGCCGGCTCGTTCATGTCATTCCAGAATCCTTCGATTCCCTGATCGATCAGAAAACGATATTTATCCCCGAACCATTTACGTGCTTTCGGATTCAGCATATCCGGAAAATGGGTATCTCCCGGCCATACAGCCGCAACGAAATCACTGCCGTCTTCTCTCTTGCAGAAGTAGTTGTTTTTTACACCTTCCTCATAGATCTCGTAGCCTTTTTCCACCTTGACACCTGCATCAATGATCGGGATCAGGCGAAGTTCCTGGTCTTTCATTTCCTTTACAAATTCAGGGAAATCAGGGAAGTTTTTCTTATTGACTGTGAAGTCCTTAAAATCCTGCATGTAGTCAATATCCATGTAGATCATGTCGATCGGGATATGATTCTCACGATATCCTTTTGCCACCGCACGGAAATCTTCTTTTGTTGTATAACCCCAGCGGCTCTGCCCAAAACCAAAGGCAAACTTTGGCGGAATGTAGCTGCGTCCGATCACATGGCGGAACTGCTTTACGATATCGTAAGCATTCTCACCTTCAATCACATAGATATCCAGATCTGCATTTTCGCAGGATACTTTGAGAGTGTCCATTCTGGTATATCCGATGTCAAAGGTCAGTTCTGACGGATAGTCAAAAAACAATCCAAAAGTAGTCTTACCACTCACGACAATAAAATTATGGGCTCCATACAGAGAACGTTTGTCCTCTGTATGAATTGCATCATCCGTGCAGTTGCTGATATAGCAGTAACCCCTCTTGTTGATTCCACGATTGGATTCGCCCAGGCCATAGACAATATCATCTTCGTCCATAATATAGGTAAATGCAAATCCATCATTCTGGCTGATCTCTCCATATGGAAAAGCGCTCTCAGTTGTTTCGATTTTTTCGGTCAGTGCCTCCGTATCAAACGGAGCTCCATATCTGTATTTTCTAATCATCTCTGTTTTACCTCTTATTTTTTATATAATACAAATGCTTCATATGGTTTCAAAACAATTTTACTTTCAAATACAGTTCTATCAAGATTTGTGATCAGACATTCTGCTCCTTTGAATTCTTCCGGAATATCCATCTCTGCATTTTTGTCACTGAAATTGCAGACTGTCAGAAGTTTTTCCTGTTCCAGTCTTCTTATGTATGCAAAAATCTGCTCGTTGTCACGGTAAAGCGGTTCAAATCCACCGTAAACAATAATGTCTTTTTCTTTACGCAGACGAATCAGTTTCTGATAATAATAGAAAATTGAGTTCGGATCTGCAAGCTGCTGTGCCGCATTGATTTCTTTATAGTTCGGATTCACTTTGATCCATGGAGCACCATCTGTAAATCCGGCCTGTGCTGAATCATCCCACTGCATTGGAGTCCGGGCATTATCACGGCTTCTCAGCATCAGGCATTTCATCATGTATTCCGGTGTCATAAGACCTGATTCTGTAAGTTCTGTAAAGAAATTGATGCTCTCAATATCACGATAATCTTCCAGTTTATCGAAGTAAACGTTTGTCATGCCAAGCTCTTCACCCTGATATACATATGGTGTTCCCTGCATCATATGAAGACAGGTTGCAAGCATTTTTGCAGAAGTTTCTCTGTATGCCGGATTATCATTTCCAAATCGGCTGACACTTCTCGGCTGATCATGATTTCCAAGAAACAGACTGTTCCATGCTTTGCCCTGCAGTTCTTCCTGCCATTTGATCATGATACGTTTGAACTCTTTGAAATCATATTTTTCAGTTGTCCACTTTCCATAATCACCGCTTCCGTTCTCAACATGTTCAAACTGGAATACCATATTCAGTTCATTTCTGGATTCACCTGCATATTTCTGTGCCTCTTCAATTGTTACTCCTGAGGTTTCACCAACTGTCATGATATCGTATTTTGAAAGAACTTCTCTGTTCATTTCCTGAAGGAACTCATGAATTCTTGGGCCATGTACGCAGTATGGTCCAAAATCACCATAAAGGCTGTTGTTCATTTCTCCGTCCGGGAATGACTGGTCTTTTGAGATCATACTGATCACATCCATGCGGAAACCATCGATTCCTTTTTCACACCAGAACGTCATCATATCATACACTTCCTGGCGTACTTTTTCGTTTTCCCAGTTAAGATCCGGCTGCTTTTTGGAAAACAGGTGCATATAATACATCTGCGTCTGCGGATCATATTCCCACGCAGAACCGCCGAATACTCCACCCCAGTTATTAGGTTCTTTTCCGTTTACAGGATCTTTCCAAATATAATAGTCACGATATGGGTTATCTTTTGACTTTCGGCTTTCAATAAACCAGTTATGTTCATCCGATGTATGGTTGACTACGAGATCCATCAGGATTCTGATATCTCTTTTGTGAGCTTCTGACAAAAGTTCCTCGTAATCCTCCATAGTTCCATATTCTTTATAAATCCTGCGGTAATCAGAAATATCATAGCCATTATCATCCTGAGGTGATTCCAGCATCGGAGATATCCATAACACATTTACGCCAAGCTCTTTGAGATAATCAAGTTTCTGTATGATTCCTCTGATATCCCCTACGCCATCTCCGTTGCTGTCTTTAAAACTTTTTGGATATATCTGATATACCACACTTTCTTTCCACCATTTTTTCTCCATGTTATTGATCTCCTGTTTTTTATTCTTGTTTTGTTTACTGATAACTGCGAATCACTCCTCAGCTGCACTGCTCCCGTAATCTACACTCTTACTTGACTGCTCCGGCAACAACACCATTCATGATCCATTTCTGGCAGAAAAGATATACCAGAAGTACAGGAATAAGTACCAGCAGATAAGAAGCAAACGCCAGGTTATAATCTACTGAAAACTGTTCCAGCTCTGTTTTTCCACCCTTTGCAGAAGATTTTCCGTCGGATGATCCGCCACATCGGACACGTCTGTCCAGTTCCCTTTCGGTGACTTTATCATAAACCTTGTATCTTAGCAAAATCAACAGGTTTCTCGCGAAACTTAAAATCTAACCAAAGTTTTAATTTTGTTTTTATGCATATTAGACAAAAAAATAAGGATTCTGTCATTCTCTGACAGAATCCCTCTTTACCAGATAAACCGGACTTTTTATATTTAGTTCCTTCAATTCTTCTCCCTGAATCAGCTGCATCAGACGTTTCAGTGCCATATGTGCTTTTTGCTGGACATTCTGATGAACTGTCGTCAGTTTTGGACGGACCATACTCGCATACATGCTGTCATCATAACCTGTAATGGAAATCTGATCCGGAACCCTGATCCCTTTATCAAAAAAGAAGTTCATTGCTTCAATTGCATCATAGTCTGACGAAAAAGCCAGTGCTTTAGCTTCGAGGAAATGTGATATAAGTTCTTCGTATTTCCTGAGACGGTATTTTTTCTCGCCCGGAACAACAATGTATCGAGAACGACTGCAGAATCCCCCCTTCTTTTCCATCGCCTGCTTGAAGCCCATCCATCGATAATAATCACTGTCTCTATCCGTTTCTGCAATAAACAAAGCCTTTTTGTATCCACAGGAATAGAGATATTCTCCTATCTGGTATCCTCCTGAATAATCATCTACCCCGACATTCTGAAAGGTGTATGCACCTTCAGGGTAAGCATCGATCAGAATCATTTTCTTATTCAGCTTACGCGAAAGACTACGGTATCTTTCTTCATTATACCCAAGGATGATCAGTCCCTCAACATTCCATTTTGAAGCAATGTCTACTACATTCTGAATGTCTTCGCCACCGATGAGCATAACATAATATCCTTTTTCTTCCGTTTCCATACGAATGTTTCCAATGAGTTCTCCCACAAACGGATCCTGAAGGGACTGCATGCCATGAGCATAAGTAAACCCCAGCACTACTCCTATAATTCTGGAACCATGACCGGAAAGCATCACTGATCCCATATGCGGAACATAATTCTGTTCTTTAAGGATCGCTGTGATCTTATCAATCGTTTTCTGGGAAACTCTTTTGGTATTTCCATTTATGACATTTGATACGGTGGTGCGGCTGACACCAGCCATTTCAGCAATATCCTGAAGACGAATCATCTTTTATCCGGCCTCCTTTTATATCTTGTGTATGTTCTTATTCAAATCTTGTGAATGTTTTTTTCATAAATTATCCAGAATGTATTCCATCTGCCTCTCTTTTGTTTTCATTCCCATTTTTTCATAGAATTTTTCTGCGGAAGTATTTCCGGACCATACATTTAATGTCACTTCATAGCAGTTCATTTTCCTGGCTTCTTCTTTTACATGCTCAAACAAACTTTCGCCGATATGCTGACCTCGTGCCTGCTGGTCGACGCAAAGATCATCTATAAAAAGCGTTTTGAACTGCACCATATTATTTGAGAAAGGCTGTTTCTGCAATTGACAAAAGGCATATCCTACACAAACGTCAGCCTCGTTCACAGCAACATATATCGGTTTTTCTTTATTTTTCAAAAGCTCTGTTAATTCTTCTACTGTATATTTTGTCGTACCGGGAATAAAAATATCTGGTCTTATGTCCGCATGGATCTGCAGCACCTGCCCCAGTAACTCAATAATTCTTGTAATATCTTTTTCTTCAGCTTTTCTGATAGTCATCTTTCGCACCTCCGGTTAATACATACGTTTTTTTCATTAAATCATTGAAACTGGCATTTGTAAATAAAAAATACCTTCAAGCTATTTTATTATAGCCTGAAGGTGCTTTTTAATCAAAATCTCTGGTAATGTTTGTAAGCCATTTGCCTCTGATATAGTGGATGAAGACCACGGGCATTTTTTCGAACTCATCCAGAGTCATTACAAAGTATACCCAGACAGGCGGCAGTTTTAAGACATATGCTGCAAGGAAGGTGAGTGGAACTGCAACAAGCCACATAAATATGGAATCTATGATCATTCCAAATCTGGAATCACCACCACCTCTGAAGCAGCCGCATATGAGACAGGTATTGATGCCTTCTCCCACAAGGCGCCAGGTTGTCATAATTATAAAAATGCCAAGATAATAAATGGCCATCTCTGTCAGTTTATCCCGATAGAAATCCAGTATCAGAGGACGAAGTGTCAGAATAATGACGCATCCGACCAGACTTACAACCATTGTTATTCTGAGCATGCGCTTTCCATATTCTCTTGCTGCATCAATGTTGTCTTTACCCAGCTCCTGACTGACAATGATAGTCGTCGCATTGGCAAAACCACGACAGGCGATCGCACCAATATTTACCACCATAACAGCAACGGCATTTGCGGCAACCATATCATCACCAATATGGCCGAGGATTGCTGCAAATGCTGAGCTGGCAAAACTCCAGACAACATCATTTATTACAGCCGGGGTAGCAATTTTCATAAAGTCCTGGAACAGAATACCTGATTTCGCAAAGAAGTATTTTATACGGAATCTGACATCGGAACTTCTTAATGAGTAAATGAGGCAGATCAGTACTTCTGTGATTCTGGCAATGACAGTACCAAGAGCCACACCGGTAACGCCAAGCTTTGGAAGTCCAAACAGACCAAAGATAAAGGTGGCATTACAAATTACATTGACACAAAGCGAAACAATGTACGTGACAGAAGGCAGCATTATTTTTCCGATACTTCGAAGGGCACTCATAAAAACCTGCGAGAATCCCATAAACATAAAGGAAAATGAAATTACCCTTAAGTATTCACTGCCGGCAGCAATCGTATCCGGACTGCTTGTGAAGATCTTCATGATCGTAGTCGGCATAGAAAAAGAAATCACGAAAAACACGAGAGAAACGATCAGCGAGATTCGTTCCGCCAGGCCGAGAATTCTTTCTACTGTCTTTTTATCACCTTTTCCCCAGTACTGTGCACATAAAACTGAAGCACCCGTGGCCATACCATAATATAAACAGAAAAGAATAAAAGTGTACTGGTTCGCAAGAGATGAAGCCGACATGGCAGTCTGGCTTACATATCCAAGCATTACCGTATCGGCAATGTTTACCAGAGTTCCGATCAGATTTTGGATCATGATCGGAAAGGCCAGTTTTGAAGCGTATTTTAAGAAATCTTTTTTATTTAGCATATATGATTTTCCTTAGTTCTTAGTATTCACAACCAATTGTATCATACTCTTGCATTATAAATATATACCTTTTAGAATTATTTTTTTACTCCGTAAATGTATATCGTACAAAAGAACCGTTATTATCGCCTGTTACTATTACAACATCTCCATTCTCGTTACAGATAGTTTCCAGAATCGGGAATCTTCCGTTTTCTTTTACATAAGCTTCCGGGCTGGCTGCCTCTGCCTCGATCAGTGTTTTTTTACTGTATTGTTCTCCTCCACATGGATTAATATCCTCAATAAAAATTTCATACTCATGCATATTCTCTTCCTCCTGGAATTAATTTTATAAAAGCGAGTAACGTATCTTTTGCTTTTCTGCATGATTACGCTACCCGCTGTTATGAATATTATAAAACTATTTTTTTCTTCTTTCCACTGCTTTAAATATAAATTTGATCGGCTGGTAATCGCCTGTTGTCAGTGGTAATGGCAGACCCGCTTTCATAAGTGCCGCACCTGTATACACTTTTCCAGTAACAACATCTTCATATTTCATATCTGCATCCAGACCCTGTGGGTAGAACAGATAGATATGCGGATTTGCTTCGCTGTGAAGTCTGACTCCACATACAACAGTCTCTTTCTTATCCTTGGAAACAAACTGCCAGAGCACATGGTTGTTATTTTCAAATGGATTTACGAGGCGATAATAATCTCCGGTCTGTACCAGATGTTCCATCTCTTTATATTTCAGTATCTGCTCTCTTGCAATCTTTTTCTCTTCTTCAGACATCTTCATCAGATCCAGCTCATATCCAAAAGTTCCTGCTGATGCTACGATTCCTCTTGTCTCAAACGGTGTGATTCTTCCTGACTGGTGGTTCGGACATACACTCACGTGAGAACCCATTGCACTGATCGGATATCCAAAAGATGTACCGTACTGAATCTTCAGTCTGTCGATTGCATCTGTATTGTCACTGCACCAGATCTGCGGAGAATAATAAAGCATTCCTGCCTCAAATCTTCCGCCACCACCGGAGCAGCCTTCGAATAAAAGATCCGGATATCTCTGAACGAGACTTTCCATCATTTCGTAAACTGCAAGAACATATCTGTGATAAACCTCTCCCTGATGTTCTCTCGGAAGTGCTGCCGAGAATACATTATCTACACTGCGGTTCATATCCCATTTCACGTAATCCACTTTACATGCATCCAGAACACTGAAAATCTGATTCATGACATGGTCACGAACTTCTTTTCTTGTAATGTCCAGATTCAGCTGATGACGGCTTCTGTTCATGGCACGTCCCGGAATCTTTAATGCCCAGTCCGGATGTTCTCTGTAAAGATCACTGTCCTCATTGATCATCTCAGGCTCTACCCAGAGTCCAAATTTCAGACCGAGACCATGGATTCTCTCTGCAAGTGCCGGAAGACCACCTTTGATCTTCTCTTCGTTTACTACCCAGTCGCCAAGTGCACAGAAATCATTGTCTCGCCTGCCAAACCATCCATCATCCAGAACAAACATATCAAGACCGATATTTTTTGCCTCTTCCGCGATATGATACAGCTTATCTGCGTCAAAATCAAAGTATGTAGCTTCCCAGTTATTTACCAGGACCGGTCTCGGCTGCTCTACATATTTACTGCGGATCAGATTGCTTCTGTATGCATCATGATAATTTCTGGAAAGCTTTCCAAAACCTTCTGCAGAATATGTCATGATCACTTCCGGGGTTTCAAAAACAGCTCCTTTTTCCAGGGTCCAGGAGAAATGATATGGGTTGATTCCCATTTCTACACGGGTATGTCCTACCTGGTCTACTTCAGTTTCAAATATAAAGTTTCCGCTGTAGGCAAGTGCAAATCCATAACAGTCACCATAAGTCTCTTCTGTATTTCTGTCGCAGAGGATTACAAACGGATTATGGTGATGGCTGGAGGTACCGCGGATACTTCCTACGGACCAGTTTCCATGACCGAGATGCGTTCTTTCCATCTGACGCTCCATGTTATGTTTTCCATAAAAATGGACCGCATCCAGTTCTCTGTATTCATAGTCCATCTCCATAGACATTGCTTTTTTTACTGTGACCGGTGCGGTACCTGTATTTTCCAGGCGTACTGCTCTTGTGATCACATCAAGCTGTGGAAATACGCCATAAAGAAGATGAGCACGCAATCCGCTGGCATGGTCTTTCAGAACGATTTCCAGAGTTTCTGCCTCATCTTCCTTTGCAAACATTGCCGGAAGTCCCTTGAGACTGTATTTTCCTTTTGAGATCTCATATGATTCATATTTCAGATTTGCAGTGTCACTTCCGTCCGCCTGCTCTGTCTCCAGATCATTGATACGATAGTCTCCATTTCCATATGCTGTATATTCCTGTGGAAGTGTATCCAGGGAAAATGTCTTATCTGTTCCTGCTTCATAAGGATTTCCGGAAAATCCTCTGTCCACACCAATGATTCGGTCTGTGATGAGTGTATCTCCTACCGGACTTCCATAATACAGATGAACCAGAGTATCATACTCTCTTACCTGCATCTGATAAGTGCTGTTCTTTGTTCTTAATTCAAATACCCTTTCTTTTTCGTGATACTTAATCCATTCCATAGTCTGTACCTCGCGTTTATTATTGTTATTCAGGATTTTTGATCCTGGTATCATTAGAAGACGTATTGATCCGGTTCTGTATCTTTCACAAACTCTTCCCCGTCATCCTGGGTAAAATACGGGCGGAACAATTTCCACATAAACCATGAATCTGCATAAGCTGTCAGTGAAAATCCCACCATCAGCCAGATCAGCATATATACCGGGAAAAGTTTGGCGTCTACAAGTGTCATTGTCATTGGCAGGATCGTGATCACTGCAACGGCAATTGCATAACCTATATGTTTAACCGCAAAATAAAATGCGTTTGTTATCAAAGTTGTAATTTTATTTTCAAATGCTACAACTGTAGAAAAAAATATACAGTGCAACTGCGATCAGCGGAATAAATGCCACAAGAATCACATAGTTAAAGATTACTGACTGTTTAAAATTCTGTTTGAAACTCTTTAAAAAGCCATGTATTACTCTGATATCTCCATCTTTATGGAGCTTTAATGTACAGTAGAATAATGCCGTGGTCGATGCCCCTGCCGTGATAACCGGAAGGGTGCAAACGATCCACAATAAATTCAAAGCAATTAACTGCCCTAAAAATCCAAATATCCTGTCAAAAAGACTTCCTGGTTTCATTATGTTTGCTCCTTTCCTTTTTAATTTGGTAACTTACTCAATGATACCAAAACGGGCTGGCTTCCATAAGCCCTGTAGGGGGATATTGAGGTATTCCTTTTTATGGCAGACATATTCCGTTTATATATATCTTTTATAAAGAAAAAAACACAGTACAACAGAAATACTCTGTCATACCATGTTTTTTAGTTATTGTGAACAGTTACGTTTTTTACTCTGTCCTTATGATATTTGTAACAAACCAAGTTATGAATGTATTTTATATATTAAGCATATGTTCTCAAATGTATCTGTATTCCGTGATATTCTCCCGGTATAATGGCAATTGGAATCCCAACATTCATCAATACACTTCCACTGTAAATCTTATTGTCTTCTTCACATCGGTATATCTGCTCCGGACTCAATCCTTTGCATTTCACATAATTTACCGTTGAATTTGCATGAGTTGTCAATGTAACAATATTTAATAAAGCTTCACTCTGATCTTCTGCTGCAAATTCCCATGCCGCAAACTCATGATTTGTATTCGGATTATGTAAGCGGTAATACACTCCATTATGAATCAGATCCCAATATTTTTTGTAATCTTTAATCTGCTCTTTTACAGCTTCTTTTTCTTCATCAGACAGTAAATTTAAATCTAATTCATATCCAAAGCTTCCCGCCATTGCCACAACACTTCTTGTCTGAATCGTAGTCACTCTTCCCGTCTGATGATTAGGTACTGCTGAGACATGAGATCCTACTGCTGAAATCGGATATCCAAAAGAGGTTCCATGCTGGATCTGAATTCTTTCAATCGCGTCTGTATCATCACTGCACCAGATCTGCGGAGTATAATATAACATTCCGGCATCAAATCTTCCACCACCTCCGCTGCATCCTTCAATCAAAAGCTCCGGGTATCTCTGGATCAATCGTTCCATAAAATCATATACGCCTAATACATACTCATACATAATCTTTCCATAGTTTTGCCTCTGCTCAACGGCTGTATATACATCACAGATACTACGGTTCATATCCATCTTTATATAATCTATATTAGTCGAATCAATTACATTTGAAATGGAATTAAAGATATAATCAACCACTTCTTTTCTTGAAAAATCCAAGACAAGCTGGTTTCTTCCGCGTACCGGACGCCGTCCCGGAATCACATATGCCCAGTCCGGATGCTTACGATACAGATCACTGTCCTCGTTTACCATCTCCGGTTCGATCCAAAGGCCAAATTTCATCCCCATTGCGTTGATCTTATCTACTGTTTCGCACAACGGGCCTCCCATTTTATCTTCATTTACAATCCAGTCTCCAAGTCCGCTGTTATCTGTATCCCTGCTGCCAAACCAGCCATCATCCAGAACCAGCATCTCTACGCCAAGTTCTGCTGCCTGTCTCGCAATCTCTACAATCTTATTTCCGTTAAAATCCATATAGGTTGCTTCCCAGTTATTTATAAGGACTGGTCTTCTTGCGGTTTTATATTTTCCTCGACATACATGATATCGAATCAGCTTATGATAAATGTGAGACAATGACGTAAGTCCGTTTCCTGAGTATGCCATGGCCACTTCAGGTGTGTGGAATGTTTTTCCCGATTCAAGAGGATACTCAAACATTTCGTCCAACAGCCCCATCTGCATACGTGTCTGACCGAACTGGTCTTTCTCTACTTCACATTTGAAATTTCCGCTATAAAGCATGGACATTCCATAACATGCACCAAAATCTTCTGTCGTTTCTTTCTCTGCCAGGATAAAAAATGGATTCTGCTGATGGCTGGATGTTCCTCTTCTGCTTCCAAAACTCTGATTTCCATAAATTACTGGAATTCGTTCTTCCATACGTTCCATCGCATGACGTCCATGGAAATGCAGAAGTTCAAAATCTCCCGTCAGAAAGTCCATTCCTGCACTGTATACTTTCGTCAAATAGATCTGGTGCTTTCCAATGTTTTTCACGATAACACTTCTTGTAA
>CAKROE010000068.1 GCA_934371915.1 uncultured Blautia sp.
GGGTGAAGGTTCCACATTTACAGTGACTATTCCTTGCAGGAAAGCGTCAAAAGAAGAAACCCTGGCGAAGAAGAACAGTAATCTGTGCAATAAGAATTGCCTGAAAGGTGTTCGGGTCTTACTGGTCGAAGATAATGAAATCAACACTGAAATCGCAACGGAACTATTGACGGAAGAAGGATGTATTGTTGAGACTGCTAATGATGGTGTTGCATGTATTGACATGATTGAAAAAGCTGATGCTGATTATTACAAGATGATCCTTATGGATATTCAGATGCCGGTTATGGATGGATATGACGCTACATTAGCTATCCGAAAGATGAAGGATACGAAAAAAGCCGGGATTCCAATTATTGCGATGACTGCCAATGCTTTCGCGGAAGATATACAAAAGGTCCTTTCTGTTGGCATGAATGCTCATGTTGCAAAGCCTGTTGATATGAACATTCTTGTGCCAACAATGATGAAATATTTATAATAGACAGTTTTTTAAGGAGCGGAATTAAATTTCGCCGTTGTTTTTTATGTAGTCACGGTACCAGTAAGCGGAATCTTTCATGATCCGCTGCTGTGTACGGTAGTCTACATAGATAAGTCCGAAGCGTTCAGAGTAACCTTTTGACCATTCGAAATTATCCATCAGTGACCAGTGGAAATAACCACGGATATCGGCAGCAGTAGCTGCCTTTTTTAATTCCCCGAGATATCTTGCGAGGAAGTCGATACGGTTCGGATCGTGTACTTTGCCATCGAGAGAAACAACGTCATGGCAGGAAAGTCCGTTTTCGGTAATGTAGATCGGTGTTTTGTATCTTTCGTAGAGGAAGCGCGGTCCCCAGTTGAGGCATTCCGGTGTCACCGGCCAGTCGATGGCAGTTTTCGGGAATCCGTCATAGCGTTTTATAAATTCCGGTTTGCCGTCTTTGCCCATGCGGACGCACTGACCGTTGTAGATGTTCTGACCGTACATGTCAATTGGCTGGGAAATCAGCTTCATATCTTCATCCGTGATCTTCGGAAGATATTTTTCATATTTTACGAGGCCCTCTTCCGGATAATGACCGAAAAAGACCGGGTCTGACCACCAGGAAACATTCCAGGTCCAGTTCTGCTTATCATCAGGAAGTGAGAATAAGGCGGTTCTTGCAGCTTCAATATCCTGTGCGGATTCTGTTGCAGGATAACACATAGATGCAGTCGGGGCATAACCGATGCAAAGCTTCTGTTTGCCGCAGGCACGAAGCATCTGGACAGCTCTGCCGTGTGCTTTCAGAGCATTATGTGCCATCTCGAAAGTATCACGCAGCGGAGCATGCACACCGGGAGCATGATCTCCGGTCAGGAAGCCGAGGCCGACGAAACACTGTGGTTCGTTTAAAGTGAAGAAATTTTTTACACGGTCACTGAAACGTTCCGCAACAAGACGCGCATAATCACCGAACCATTCTACAATCTGCGGATTCATCCAGCCGCCTCTTTTGTACAGTTCGTAAGGCAGTTCCCAGTGATATAAAGTAACATAAGGTTCGATATTATTTTTCAGAAGTTCGTCGATGAGAGCATTATAAAAAGCAATGCCCTTTTCGTTGACTGATCCGCAGCCGTTCGGAAGTACCCGGCTCCAGTCGATGGAGAAACGATATGCCCGAATGCCCATTTCTTTCATCAGTTTTACATCGTTTTTAAAGCGATGGTAATGGTCGCAGGCAATTTCTCCGGTATGGTTTTCAAAGATCCGGCCTTCTTCTCTGGTAAAAATATCCCAGATGTGTGCGCCTTTGCCGTCTTCTGTTACAGCGCCTTCAATCTGGTAGGAACTGGTAGCTGCTCCCCATACAAAGTCAGAAGGAAATTTTGCTTTATCAGAAGGATCATTTGTGATTTTTGAAGAAAAAATTTCTTTATTTATCTGGCTCATTATATTCTCCTCTTGTATATTTTTTGATAAAATCGGAAGTTTTGATGAAACTGTTTTCAGTATAAATTAGCCGGGCAGATTCTGCAAGTGTATAACAAATCTATGTAATTTTTCTTACAGGAGATTTACTTCGTTTCTTTTTTAAGGATTGAATTGAACAGTGTCAGGAATGTGATCGTGGTCGCGGCGGCGGCAAGGATATCGCTTACCGGTTCTGCGAGAAAGACCGCGAAGACTTTATCCGGCAGGAAGTGCGGCAGGATAAAAATCAGCGGGATCAGCAGGATGATCTTACGGAGACAGGCAAGCAGCAGGCTGACCTTTGCCTGACCGAGAGCCATGAAACTCTGCTGGCAGCTTATCTGAAAACCGGTAGAAAAGATGCCCGCCATATAAATGCGCAGCGCCCATGAAGAATACCCTACCAGTTCTTTGTTTGCAGTGAATATAGAAGCAAATATCTGTGGGAAGAGCATGATCACAGCCCAGAATGTAAAGGTATAAGCAACACATGCACAGAACTGCGTGAAAAAAGCTTTTTTGACACGTTCCGGCCTGTCCGCACCATAGTTGTAGCTGATGATTGGCTGCCCGCCCTGACAGATTCCCTGAACCGGCATTGCTACAAGCTGGTTGATGCTTGTGATGATCGTCATGGCACCGACTGCCACATCCCCACCGTAGCGGGAAAGACTGTTTGTGAAACTGATCGACAGAAGACTTTCTGTGGACAGCATGACAAATGTTGAAATACCGAGTGCAAGGCACGGACCGAATACACAAACTTCAAGACGCATGTTTTCTTTTTTTAATCGTAAGATTGTTTTCTTTCCGGTCAGGAAGCGAAGAATCCAGATGGCGCCGACTGCCTGACTGAGTACCGTGGCAAGCGCGGCACCTCTTACACCCATTCCCAGAACAAAAATGAAAATCGGATCAAGGATGATATTGATCACGGCACCGATGACGGTGGTCATCATACTGATTTTTGCAAATCCCTGTGTTGTGATGAAAGGGTTCATTCCAAGTACGATCAGCACGAAGAAACTTCCAAGAATATAAATCCTTGCATAAGATGTGGCATAGGACATGGTCGCACTGCTTGCACCGAAAAGCTTTAATAAGGTCGGTGCGCTTATGTAAAAGAGGATTGTCAGAATAACGGCAAGCCCTGTCAGCAAGGTAAAACAGTTACCGACGATTTTTTCTGCCGTATCATGGTCTTTCTTTCCCATAGCGATTGCAGCACGCGGTGCACCGCCGGAACCGACCAGCATGGCAAATGCATTAAGAAGCATCAAAATCGGTGCAAAAAGTCCGACACCGGTCAGGGCAGCCGCGCCGATTCCCGGGATATGTCCGATATAAATACGGTCTACGATATTATAGAGCAGGTTGATGACCTGTGCGACAACGGCAGGGATTGCCAGCTGCGCCAGTAATTTGGGGATACTTCCCGTTTCCATGGGATTTGTATTTCTTTGATTTTGCATGATGATCGTCTCCTGAAAATGATATAAAACAATTATATATAAAAATCAGGTTCTTGACAATAAGGGGGTAAAATAGAAACAGTTTCCTGAATTTCAGAGGAAATAATGTCAAATATCAATCAACTATGTTAAAGTATAACTAAGGAATAAAAAAGAAAGGGCAGAAAAGTGATGAAAGAATTACTGTACGGAGCAGCATATTACGATGAATATATGCCATATGACCGGCTTGAAAAAGACGTTGCCATGATGAGAAAGGCCGGAATCAATACAGTCCGGATCGCGGAATCAACGTGGAGTACATGCGAGCCGCAGGAGGGCGCCTTTGATTTTTCGCATGTGATCCGTGTAATGGATGCGATGGAAGAAGCGGGAATCAACGTCATCATTGGGACTCCGACTTATGCGGTACCGACCTGGATGGTGAAAGCTTATCCGGATGTGCTTGCAGAAACAGTTAAAGGACGGGGGATTTACGGCGCGCGGCAGATTATGGATATTACGCATCCGGTCTATCGTTATTATGCAGAACGTGTGATCCGTAAACTGATGGAAGTTTCGGCACACCGAAAATGTGTGATCGGATTCCAGCTTGACAATGAAACGAAATATTACGGAACCGCGGGCAAAAACGTTCAGCTTGGCTTTGTCAAATATCTCAGAGAAAAATTCAACAACGATCTTGATGCACTGAATCATGCGTTTGGACTGGATTACTGGAGCAACCGGATCAATGCATGGGAAGATTTTCCGGATGTGCGTGGAACGATCAATGGAAGCCTTGGCGCGGAGTTTGAAAAATATCAGCGCAGCCTTGTTGAGGAGTTTCTTGGCTGGCAGGCAGAGATTGTTTCAGAATATAAGAGAGAAGATCAGTTTATCACCCACAATCTGGATTTTGAATGGCGGGGATATTCCTATGGTGTGCAGCCGGATGTGGATCATTTTAAATGTGCGAAGCACCTGACACTTGCCGGTGTGGATATTTATCATCCGACACAGGATGCACTTACAGGTGCTGAAATTGCTTTTGGCGGGGATCTGATTCGCTCCCTGAAAAACGATAACTACCTTGTGCTGGAGACGGAAGCACAGGGATATCCGGGATGGACTCCGTATGACGGACAGCTCCGCCTGCAGGCATACAGTCATCTGGCAACGGGAGCACTTGGTGTCATGTACTGGCACTGGCATTCCATTCATAATTCTTTCGAGACGTACTGGCGGGGACTTCTGAGCCATGATATGGAAGAAAATGCCGTTTACCGCGAGGCATGTATTATAGGAAATGAGTTCAGAAAATTATCTCCCGTTTTGTCTGGCTTTAAGAAAAATAACAAAGTTGCAATTATGGTGAATAATGAATCTCTGACCGCGCTCAAATGGTTTGGAATCGAAGCGGACGCGGCCGGAAATAATGGAATCAGATATAACGATGTGGTACGCTGGATCTATGATGCCCTCTACAAAATGAATATTGAGTGTGACATTATTTATTCAGAGAGTACGGATATTGAAAAATACAAGGCAATCATTCTGCCGGCAATGTACGTGGCAGATGAAAAACTCCTGAAGCGTCTGAAAGATTATACAGCACAGGGTGGAACTCTGATCGCTACATTCAAGACAGCTTTTGCCAACGAAAATGTGAAAGTATATCCGGACAGACAGCCGCACATTTTAAACGAAGTGTTTGGCATATATTATCAGCAGTTTACATTTCCGAAAAATGTGACTCTGACCGAATTTGAGAGCGGTGCGCCGGAGGCAGAACATTTTATGGAACTTCTGATGTCGGAAGGCGCGGAAACTGTTTTGTCATATCAGCATCCAAACTGGAAAAAATATGCCGCGGTTACACATCATGCATATGGCAAAGGTGAAGCGTGGTATATCGGATGTATGTTTGAAGAAAAGTATTTGCAGCAGTTATTTGCCCGGATTCTGGGCGAGAACGGAATCCATGCGGCAGCGCCGGAACAGTTTCCGGTGATCGTCCGAGAAGGCATAAATGAGAAAGGTGAAAAGATTCGATTTTACCTGAATTATGCATGGGAAGAGCAAAAAATCAAAGTTTCAGAGAAATTCAGTACAGTACTCGGTACAGCAGATGAGGAACACCGGGAAGTTTCGCTTGGCTCATGGGATGTATGTATCATAAAAATCGGGTAAGTATAACATAAGGAAAGAAAAAATAAAACAGGGTTACAGAAGAGAGGTTTTGTTCCATTTTGGGACAGAACCTCTTTTTCGTTACATGACTGTGGATGGAGACTCATGTTATAATCCTGACATTCAAAAGACGAAGATGTTATAATTCTAACAAAAATATTTTGAGGAAAACAAAATTATTTGAATAAATTGTACAAATGCATTGAGATTTTAAGCTTGTTGTGGTAATATTTGACTATGCGAAAAAGAAAATATAGAAAAATATTGGTAAAAAAGGAGAAAGATGTTGAAACAGTGGTCGGAGATCATGCGTAATGTCACGATGCTGTCCCAGCTGGGGCTGTCATTTATTACACCGCTTCTGTTGTGTCTGGCACTCTGCTGGTTCATTATTTCAAAGACAGGTGTGGGCGGCTGGATCTACATCCCGGGATTTTTCTTCGGAATGGGCGGATCAGCTACTGTGGCATATAAATTTTATCTATCTGTAAACAGACAGGAAAAGAAAAAATCAAAAAGTAAAAAAATATATTTTAACAGACATTCATAAACATCTAAATGAAGGACAGAATAAATGAAAGGAATGGAAAAATATGAGTGGTTTACTGGAAAATGTGCAGCCGGCAGTAAAGAAGGAAACAAAGAGGGTCGTGATGATCACAGGAGCAGGACTGATTCTGATGTGGATCCTGTTTGCGATACTTCATTTCACAATGCCGGATAAAGTACCATTTGACTATACAGTATTTTTAGGAGGCATCGGTGGCGGCGTGATCGCAGTCCTGAATTTCTTCCTGATGGGGCTTGCAGTACAGAAAGCTGCGTCAGCCACAGATGAGGGATCAGCCAGGATGAAGCTCAAAGCCAGCTATTCGCAGCGTTTTATGATGATGATTCTGTGGGTGATCATTGCAATCGTTGCTCCGTGTTTTCAATTTGTAGCGGGAATTGCTCCACTTCTGTTTCCGGGAACGGGACTGAAATTTGTGGGGATATTTCATAAAGCAAACTAAGAGGGGAAAATCAGAAAGAGACGGGAGGTGAGTGAATGTATGGAACTGGATATTAATGGGGCAAGGATATTTTTCACTTTACCCATTGACCTGCCGGTTCTGGGACAGTTAAAAATCAGCGAGACCATGATCGTAAGCTGGATCGTTATGATCCTGATCACAGGTTTGTGTATCTGGCTGACACATGATCTTAAAGAAGAAAATATTTCCAAACGGCAGGCAGTAGCAGAGCTTCTGGTTGAACAGGCGAATAAATTCGTTATCGGTAATATGGGAGAGAAATTCAGATACATGATTCCATTTGTCGCTGCACTTTTTGCAACAAGTGTTGTATCAAACCTGATCAGCCTTGTCGGACTTCGAAGCCCGACATCAGATCTGTCTACGGAAGCAGCGTGGGCGGTTGTGGTATTTATCATGATCACTGCGCAGAAGATCAGGACCAGCGGTTTCGGCGGTTACTTAAAGGGATTTACACAGCCGATTCCGGTTATGACACCATTTAATATTCTTTCCGAACTGGCAACACCGGTCAGCATGGCGTGCCGTCATTTCGGAAATATTCTTTCAGGTGTTGTTATCAATGGTCTGATCTATGGGGCGCTGGCAGTGGCAAGTTCCGCACTTCTGGGGTTGATCCCGGGACTTGTGGGTGATGTTTTATCACAGATACCTGTTCTTGATGTAGGTGTGCCGGCAATTTTATCTGTATATTTTGACTGGTTCTCAGGAATTATGCAGGCATTTATTTTCTGTATGCTGACAGTTATGTACATCGCGAATGCTGCAGAAGAAGGTTAGGGATTTTGAGTGCGGGGCACTCGCAGAAACAAGGGATAATTAATTTATTACAGGAGGATTTTACTATGGATTTTCAGTTATTGGCAAAAGGTATCGCATTAGCAGGTTGTGCAATTGGAGCTGGATGTGCGCTGATCGCAGGTATCGGCCCTGGTATTGGTGAAGGTAATGCTGTTGCAAGTGCTCTGGAAGCAATCGGACGTCAGCCGGAGTGCAAAGGTGATGTTACATCTACTATGCTTCTTGGTTGTGCAATTGCAGAGACAACCGGTATTTATGGTTTTGTAACCGGTCTTCTTCTTATCTTCGTAGCACCGGGCATGTTCATGAATTTCCTTGGATGATCGAGAATATAAGGTAAAGGCAGAAAGGCTGCTGCGGACAGATCAGGCGGCAGCAATAGGAGGTTACAAACATGCAGGTACAGGAATTAGTAGGAATTGTGCCTTGGAATTTTATAGCGACGATCTGCAACCTTTTTATTCAGGTGTATCTCATCAAGCGTTTCCTTTTTAAGCCGATCAACGAAATGCTGGACAAGCGTAAGGCAAAAGCCGATGCCGAGATCCAGGATGCAGTGAAGGCCAAAGAAGAAGCTCAGGCCATGAAAGCTGAGTACGAAAAGAATATGCAGGAAGCAAAAGAACGGGCAAATGAAATCGTGATGACAGCACAGAAAACAGCGGCTGTTCAGAGTGAAGAGATGCTCAAAGAAGCTTCCAGTCAGGTAACTGCCATGAAAGAAAAGGCAGAGAAAGACATTGCACAGGAGAAACGTAAAGCTGTCAATGAGATCAAGGGAGAAATTGGCGGTATGGCTGTTGAGATCGCCGGCAAGGTAATCGAGCGCGAAATTAATGAAGAGGATCACACGAAACTGATTAATGATTTTATTGAGAATGTAGGTGAGGCATCATGACACAAGCTGCCAAAGTTTATGGTGGCAGTCTGTATGATCTTGCTGCCGAGGAAAAGCTCGATGGACAGATCATGGAGCAGATGAATGAAATCAGACAGATCTTTCGGGAAAATCCAGAATATCTGAAATTACTGGGAGAGCCGGCAATTCCGCTGGAGGAGCGGATAAAGATGCTGGACGAGGCATTTGGCGGACAGATAGAACTGTATCTTTTGAATTTTCTGAAGCTTTTGTGCGAAAAGAAGATCTTGAGAGAATTTGCCGGATGCTGCGAGGAATTTACACGGCGGTACAATGCCGATCACGGAATTGTGGAAGCGGTAGTCACCGGCGCAGTGAAATTAAAAGATGACCAGATGGAAGCGCTGAGAGCCAAACTTGAAAAAGTCAGCGGTAAGAAGATACATCTGACGCAGAAAACAGACCCGACCGTACTTGCCGGTCTTCGTGTGGAGATGGAAGGCAGACAGCTTGACGGAACGGTGCAGGGACGTATTTCAGATATTGAAAAACGATTGAATGAAGTAGTGGTGTAATAAAAAGTAATAGCAAACGATAACAGGCTATGAAGCTATAAAATGTTAAAGGATGGAATGGACACATGCAATTAAAACCTGAAGAAATATCCAAAGTCATCCGAAGCCAGATAAAATATTACGAAAATGCCATTCAGCAGAATGAGACAGGTACGATCCTGATGGTTGGTGACGGAATTGCCCGGGCCAGTGGACTCGTAAATTGTATGGCGGGTGAACTGCTGGAATTTGAAGACGGAAATTTCGGCATGGCACAGAACCTTGAAGAAAACAGTGTTTCTATCGTAATATTTGGCTCTGATGAAAATATTGGTGAAGGTCAGACCGTAAAGCGTACAGGCAAGGTTGTGTCTGTACCGGTTGGTGAAGCAATGATCGGACGAGTAGTCAATGCTCTGGGACAGCCGATTGACGGTGCAGGACCTGTTGATACAAAAGAATTTCGACCGGTAGAGACGAAAGCACCGGGAATCTGCGAAAGACGTTCCGTATATCAGCCTCTCCAGACCGGTATCAAGGCAATCGACTCCATGATTCCGATCGGTCGTGGACAGCGTGAGCTGATCATTGGTGACCGTCAGACCGGTAAGACAACGATTGCGACAGATACGATCATCAACCAGAAAGGCAAAGATGTAATCTGTATCTACGTAGCCATCGGACAGAAACGTTCTACAGTTGCTTCTCTGGTAGAAAATCTCACCAGAAACGGTGCGATGGACTATACCATCGTTGTAGCGGCAACGGCTTCCGAATCCAGTCCGATGCAGTATATTGCCCCGTACTCAGGATGTGCGATGGGTGAATACTTTATGAATAAAGGAAAAGACGTGCTGATCATTTATGATGATTTAAGTAAGCATGCGGTTGCTTACCGTGCACTTTCTCTTCTGATCCGTCGTCCACCGGGACGTGAAGCATACCCGGGTGATGTTTTCTATCTGCATTCCAGACTGCTGGAACGTGCAGCAAAACTTGACGACGAACATGGCGGCGGTTCACTTACAGCACTGCCAATCATTGAAACACAGGCAGGCGATGTATCTGCCTATATTCCGACAAACGTAATTTCCATTACAGACGGACAGATCTTCCTGGAAACAGAGCTTTTCCATTCCGGTATCATGCCGGCGGTAAACCCTGGTATTTCCGTATCACGAGTTGGTGGAGATGCACAGATCAAGGCTATGAAGAAGGTTGCCGGAACTCTGAAACTGATCTATTCCCAGTATCGTGAGCTGCAGAGTTTTGCTCAGTTTGGATCTGATCTGGATGCGGATACGAAGGCACGTCTGGAACAGGGCGCACGTATCGTGGAAGTTCTGAAACAGAGCCAGAATGCACCGGTTCCGGTAGAGAAGCAGGTAGCAATCCTGTATGCAGTTACCAAAGGTATCCTTGAGAAAGTAAAGGTAGAGGATGTCAATGCATATGAAACAGGACTGTATACGTATCTTGATACAGATGCTGCCGGACTTGAAGTAATGCAGCTGATCAGCTCTACAGGCAAACTTGAGCCGGAGACTGAAGAAAAACTGCGTCAGGTACTGGAAGCATATACAGAGAATTTCCTGAATACAAGACCTGAAAAATAATGTGATTAGGAGGGTATGATCATATGGCTGGAAATATGAAAGCGGTAAAGCTGCGTATCAAAAGCGTACAGAGTACGATGCAGATTACCAAGGCCATGGAACTTGTAGCATCCTCCAAACTGCGTAAGGCAAAGGAACGTGCAGAAACCTGCCGTCCGTACTTTACAGAGCTGCATGAGACACTAAGAGACATTGCAAGAGAAAATATTGATTTTTCCTCCGTATATGCCAGAGAGTCATCCAATCCCCGTTACTGTTATGTGGTGATTGCCGGTGACAGAGGTCTGGCAGGCGGATATAATGCAAACCTTTTTAAATGTCTGGAATCAGCAGCAGAAGGTAAGGATTATATGGTTCTGCCGGTTGGCAAAAAGGCAGTTGAGTATTTCAGACAGCGGGGCATTGAATGCCTGACAGACCGTTTTGCAGAGATTGCAGGTGTTTCTGTTGCAGACTGTTTTGAGATTGCGAATCTGCTTTGTGAAGAATTCCGAAAAGGAACGTTTGGGCATATTGAACTGTGTTACACAGTTTTCACATCAATGCTTTCCCAGCAGCCTGAGGTATTTTCCATACTTCCAATGACTGATATCAGGGAAGAAAGCGGCGGCAGAGTAGACACGAAAAATCTGATCCTCTACGAGCCAAATGCAGAGGTTGTGTTTGATGCCATCGTTCCGGAATATCTGGCAGGGCTGGTTTATGGTGGTGTGTGCGAAAGTACAGCCAGTGAACTTGCAGCCAGACGTATGGCCATGGACGCTGCGACCAGCAATGCAGAAGAGATGATCGACAAACTCAATCTGTATTACAACAGGGCGCGACAGGCCAGCATCACGCAGGAGATCACGGAGATTGTTGCAGGTGCGGAAGGGCTTTAAAATATCATAGGAGACTTAAAACATGAGTGAAAAACACATTGGCGAAGTAGTACAGGTCATCGGTCCGGTTCTGGATATCCGCTTTGCGCACGATGAACTCCCGGCTCTTCTCAATGCCATAGAAATAGAATCAAACGGCGCAAAGCTGACAGCCGAGGTAGCGCAGCAGATTGGCGACGATGTCGTAAGATGTATTGCCATGAACTCTACCGACGGTCTTGTCCGGGGCACGAAGGCAGTAGATACCGGCGGCCCGATCACAGTTCCGGTAGGAGATGCATGCCTGGGACGAGTATTTAATCTTCTCGGAGATCCTGTAGATAATCAGCCTGCTCCGGAGGCAACAGAACGTTGGTCTATCCATCGTCCGGCGCCTTCTTATGAAGAACAGATGCCGGCAACGGAGATCCTCGAGACTGGTATCAAAGTTGTTGACCTGATCTGTCCTTACGCAAAGGGTGGTAAAATCGGTCTGTTCGGTGGTGCCGGTGTAGGTAAGACAGTCCTGATCATGGAATTAATCCACAACGTAGCGACTGCTCACGGTGGTCTGTCTGTATTTACCGGTGTTGGAGAGCGTACCCGTGAGGGTAATGACCTTTATAATGAAATGAAAGAAAGCGGAGTTATTGACAAAACAGCGCTGGTTTATGGTCAGATGAATGAGCCGCCGGGAGCACGTATGCGTGTCGGACTTTCAGGACTTACCATGGCGGAGTATTTCCGTGATGAGAAGAATCAGGATGTGCTTCTTTTCATTGATAATATTTTCCGTTTCACACAGGCCGGTTCTGAGGTATCAGCACTTCTCGGACGTATGCCGTCTGCAGTAGGATATCAGCCGACACTGGCAACAGAAATGGGTAACTTACAGG
>CAKROE010000069.1 GCA_934371915.1 uncultured Blautia sp.
TACGCAGGCTTCGGCCGCTGGCAAGGCGGGTCAGCGGGCTGCTGCCGTGGTGCGGTCCGCTCTCGCTGCTGGCAGGCTGTGCCGCCATGGCGCTGGAGAGGCTGTCGCTGTGGCAGCTGCTCTTAGAGCTCAGTATGACAGAGCTGCTGGCGGCGCTGGCACTGGCGCTGCCCGGGATCGCCTTGCATGAGCTCGGTCACATGATCACTGCCATAGCCGATGGGTGTGCCGTGGACGAGGTCGGGATCTACGTCTGCGGCTGGTCGGTGACCAGCGCCTATGTAAGCATGGATAAGCACCGCAACGACCGGTCAGGGGTGCAGCAGGCGTTGGCAGGGGTACGTGCAGAGAGCCTTTATGCAGGTGTACTGCTGTTTTTGGGCGCAGTATGGAACCGCCCTGTTTTCGTCGCAACGAGTGTGTTCCACTTTTTCTCCATCACGGAGCAACTGCTTCCGCTCGCGCAGCATGACGGCGAAGCGGCACTGTCGGCACGGATCGGGGTGGAGAGTATTGCTGCTCTGGCAAAAGCCACCTTTGCACAGCCTGCCCGCTGGCGGCAGCTGCTGCACCGGGGTGCAGACGGACGGCGGGCGCTGGTGCTGCTGGCGCTGGTGCGCTGGGCCGGGTTCCTTACGATACTGTTGGTTGTGTTGTTTGTCATATTTCAGGTGCTGGTATTGCTGCTGCGCTGAGTGCGACAGGTCAGCATTGATCGTCACACTAGCTTTTCAGTATCGGAAACAAACCAAAATCAAATCTTAGAAAATCTCTCTTTTTCCTAGGACTCATAAGGAATGATAACGAAATACCACCTTACAGATAAACTCGAAACAATTCCCTCTTGACGAATAGTCTTTAAACGTTCATAATGAAGTCAAACTTGTGTTTATCTTGTTGATGCTGCACAAATTTTACTCCAATTTGTATTAGTAATTGATCTGAATACGACATGTCTGATGAAGATTCCATACGAGGTGTAATTTGAATATTGTAATTTTTTCTCTCGGAGTAGTGTTCAAAGATGCTGTTCAAGGCGGTTCACAGAAAGTTTTAAGAGACCTTTCCAAAGGTTTAGCATCTAAAGGACACAACATCACAATAGTCTGTCCTCGAAGAAACGACAATCATGAAATATTTGAATTTTGTCGTGGAGCAGTTGTGAAGCCAATCCTTCCGCTCCGTGAAGCATTCCCTATGCCATATGCTGTGCCACCTTTTTCACTAGTGGAAACCTATAAACTGGTAAAAAAAGAGCTTACACATGCTGATATTCTTTATTGTCATGATGGCGGTCTTCTTATCAATTCCTTGAAAAAAGATATTCCCACTGTTATTTCTCTTCGGGACTTTTGTTATCAAGAAACTCTCTTAGGGGCGATGAATTTTCAAGAACAGGCAATTGTGGTTAACTCCATGCACACTTTTCTTTGTCTACAAGATTCCTTCATGCAGATAAACCCCTCTTTAAAGAATAAATTAAAAATTATTTATAATGGATATGATTCCAACGTCTTTCAACGGAAAATCGTCTCTAAACAGTTTTGTAAGAAATATAATCTCCCCACGAAAAACGACGAATTGATTATTGGATTTCCTCATCGGCCAGAGATGTCAAAGGGATTTTATAATGCACTACAGGTTCTGAAGCGCTTGACAAAATTCTGGGGCAACCGTGTAAAATTACTCATTCCAACGTATATGGATTGCGGACTATCTAGTCGTACAGATGATACATACCAGCAAATTAAAGACACAATCGAAAGCTTACAATTACAGGGGAATACGATTTATCATAATTGGGTCTGCCATGAAGAAATGCCAGAATATTATTCTTACTGTGATGTTATTTTATGTATTGGAAATTTTGTAGAATCTTTTTCTAACGTATCTGTGGAATCCTTACTCTGTGGAACCCCTGTGGTCTGTTCTAATACATCCACCTATCGCACTATGCCAATTCATGAATTTCTGTATGTTGTTCCCTATGGTGCAATTAATGAGACTGCTGATGCTGTTCATGAAATTCTAAGCGGACATGGTCGCAAGTCTCTTGAAGAAGCTAGAGCATTTATTATAAACAATCTTACGATTCAAAAGATGGTAGACAGCTATGAACAAGTATTTCTTCAAGCGTTAAGTTTCAAAAATTGCACAGAATCCCATAGTGAATGTCCTACAGGTTCCATAAAAGAAGTACACTATAAACTTGCCGCTTGGTGCGAAGTAATTAATGGAAAAATCTATAATGATTACGATGGCACATTTTGCGAAACGCCACTAGCCAGTGCTTTTTCAATATCGCCCCAGACATATACAAAGCAAGAACTTCTTCTTACAGGAATTAGCGAAGATACAATCGAACATGCTATCTCAAACCATCTTCTCATTGCGCATTGGTAAACTGGTTATGAAAATACTATATTGTTCATACTCTCAAATTCCATCTCATTTCGCTAACTCTATTGCTGTTATGAAGCAATGTGACTCGTTGAACTCGTTAACGGAGTTGCGTTCTATTTTAATAAATGGTTGCAATGCTAACGGAGATAATGTGTTTTCGTTATACGGCGTAAAACCGTTTCCGTTAATTTTACTTCCTAAATGGGTACTTCGTCATAATGAATTCTGGCTAAAAGTCTTTGTTCTTGTTTATGCATGGATTTATCGACCAGATGTTGTATATTCTAGAGATATACTTCTAAATGACTGGTTATGCCGCTTTCATATCAACAATATTTGTGAAATCCATCAACTTGACCAAGAAAATTATAATTTTAGCCTTATCTATAAAAAAATTCTTCGTCGTATTATGGAAAAAAGAGAATTGCAAGCAATTGTTTGCATCTCAAAGAGTCTGGCTGAAGAATGCCTGGAATTCGGTGTTCCAAAGAAAAAGTTGGCAGTGTTACACAGTGGCATTGATCTAGTCGAATGCGCTAACATTGAACCTGCTAAAATACCTGATTTTTTTCAGCCTCATCCATTGGCTGCGTATGTCGGAAGTTTGCAAAAAGGCAAAGGGATTGAACTGATTTTGCAAATGGCAGAATTAGCACCGGATATAAATTTTCTTATCGTCGGTGGTTCTCAGGGTCAGATTTCCGAGAGTAAAAACCTAAAGCATATTCCTCAACTTTCTCATAAAAAAGCTCTTTCTTATATGAAAGCTGCAGATTTTTTACTACTGCCATTAACTGAACAGAGTTATAAATTCCATTCTCCTTTAAAATTATTTGAATACATGGCGATGGGAAAAACTGTGATTGCATCTGATAATGTCGATATCCGAGAAATCATTACTCCTCTTGAAACCGGCATGCTTGCTGATTCCACACAGCCAGAAGACTTTATAAAAAAAATAAAGCTAGTATACGAAAATCCACAGTTGAAAAAAACTTTAGAAGAAAACTCAAAGCGCCAAGTTACTCAGTTTACTTGGAAAATTCGATCTCAAAAAATTATTGCATTAGTAAGAGGTATAAAATATGGAAAAAAATAAGATTGGTATTGTTGGCCTAGGACATGTCGGTTCTATTATGAAGGAATTGTTCAAAGATGCAATTGTTTATGACGAAATTAAAAAAATTGGAAACCGCAATGAAATTAATCATTGTCAAATTGCATTTGTTTGTGTTCCGACACCTCAAGCAGAAGATGGTCGCTGCGATACTTCTATTGTAGAATATGTATTAAATTGGCTTGATAGTGAGGTTATCGTAATACGCTCTACTGTACCTGTAGGTTTTACAGATAAATATCGTAGCGAAATGGGGAAACGAATTGTGTTTCAGCCGGAATATTATGGTGAAACTTATGCACACCCATTTGCAAACCCCAGAAATCGAAATTGGGTTACTTTAGGAGGTTCTGATGAAGACACAGAGGTTGTAGCCCAATTGTACGAAGAAGTGTTTACATCGGAAATATTTATTCATCAAGTCGATGCAAAAACAGCTGAATTAGCTAAATATATGGAAAATTCTTTTCTTGCTACAAAAGTAACTTTCTGTAACCAATTTTATGACATTGCAAAGGCGTTTGGAATAAATTACCACAAATTACGCGAAACGTGGCTGTTAGATCCGCGTATTGGTCGAAGCCATACTTTCGTTTATGAAGATAACCGTGGTTATGGCGGCTCTTGTTTACCAAAGGATCTTTCTAGTATAATTTACCAAGCCCAGGAGGCTAATATTGACATCACTCTTTTAAAGGCTGTGCAAGAAACAAATACAAAGTATCATGAGTAAAATAGGATATTACTACAGATTAACCATTGGACGGATATTTCAATTTTTCCATCAAAAACAATTTCCGGGCCAAAGCACATTTTATAGCATCCCTCGCATCAATCGGCCTGATCGATTAATTTGTGGGGAAGGATTAAAAGTCAACGGAAATGTATTTATTAATGCAGATGGCGGTGTCAAAATAGGCAATCGCGTCACACTTTCTTATGGTGCTACGATTTTAGCTGCGTCTTACGATAAAGAAGCTTTTTTTCGAGGGGAAAGGTGTCACAAAAATTATGGAATCGAAATTGGAAATGATGTATGGATTGGTGCAAATGTGACAATTTTAGATGGTGTCCATATTTGTGATCATGTAATTATCGGCGCCGGTGCGGTTGTTACAAATGATATTTCCATTCCATACTCTATTTATGCAGGTGTTCCGGCCAAACAAATAAAAAAGCAAAAAATATGAATGATCTCAATCACTACTTTATTGGTAGAAAATTAACCCGACATAAACTTGCAAATTTTTTGCAACATTATCAAACTGATGGCTACACTTTAGACATCGGTTGTGGTGAACAATTTTATAAAAACTTGTTTCCAAATTCAATCTGTGTAGACATCGATAAAGATAAAAATCCAGATATTGTTGCAGATATTCATCAAATGGATATCTTTGAAGACAATACATTCGACTGCATTCTATGTTCTGAAGTTCTCGAGCATTGCTATGCCCCATGGAAAGCAGCAAACGAAATGTATCGTGTGTTAAAGCCGGGCGGAATTTTGTTGCTTAGTACACGTTTTGTTTATCCTCTCCACGATACGCCACATGATTATTATCGTTTCACCAGATATGGACTGGAAACACTTTTTAGTAATTATCGTATTTTGGAATTACAAGAGGAAGCAACCACCGAAGAGACTCTAGGAATTCTTTATCAACGTTTAGCTTTTCAAACCGAGACATCTACTCCGTTATTACGACTGTGGTGGTTCTTCTTGGCAGAAATTCACAAGAAAAAACATCTAAAGCTACTCCAATATGGAAACCTTCGTCATACAGGAAAATTAGATAATATCCTTGTTTCCGGATATTATTTGGCACTACAAAAGCCTGAATAAACCAAAGAATTCGGAAGGAAGCATATCATGACATATGAAAAATTGGATGTTCTTTTGGAAACAGTAAACTATTGCAATCTATTTTGTCCGGCTTGTCCGTGGCATAGCACAATGACACGAGAAAAACGCCTTTTACAGCCTGACGAATTTTCAAAAATATTCAAACATATTTCTTCTTATACAAAAAGTATTTGTTTTTATGTAATGGGAGAACCTTTGCTAAATAATCATATTTTTGAATATATTCAAATTGCCCACCGTGCGGGAATTCATACAGGCTTTTCAACTAACGGAATGTTGCTTGAAGAACATATCGATGATATTTTTTCTTCTGGATTAGATTATATTCAGATTGCTTTAGATGGCTTGAACCCAAAAGACCATGAATCTTACCGTGTAGGCTCAGATTTTTTTAAGATTGTATCAAACATACAGCTATTAGTCAGGGAAAAACAAAAAAGAAATAGTTCGCTTCCTGAAATTCAAATTCAAACTTTAATCAGCAAGCAAAACGAATATCAGCTTACAGAATTTCAAACTTTTGCAGATAAATTGGGAGTTGGATTTTCTGCAAAAAGAATGATGTTTGGAAAAACTGCAGATATAATCAGCAAAAATCGAGCTATCTTTGAACCAACACAGAAATCTTATCAACGATTAGACAACCCAGACATGCTATACTATAAAGATTTAAAAGCATGCCCTCAATCCAAGTATATAACAGTTCTTTGTAACGGTGATGTGGTTCCATGTTGTTATGATTATGATGGCAAAGTCATTCTAGGAAACCTTATATCCCAGACATGGCCAGAAATCCTGCATGGAGATGCAAAAAAGATGTTTGAACTCCAACGTCTCTCTGATACATCAACACTTTGTGCATCTTGCGACATGGCAATGAAAAAAGAGCAATTGCCGTCAGCCGTTTTATTTGATTATGGCCGGACATTGGTTATTATGCCCGATATTGATATTCGAAGAGGCATCGCTTATTTATTAGCTTCCGTTGGCGTGAATCTCGACCAAGAGAAGGTTGAATTGTATTTTATAGAACGAGAAAAATTCGTTGCCAAAATGTGTCCAGATAAAAAGAGAAGAATGGTTTATCCCGAGGTTCTCACAATGAAATATTTATTTGAGAAATTTCATATTGAAACTTCGAAAGATTATAATGAGTTAGAGCAAATTTTCTCTGAGGGTTGTTCTCTCGGAAAGCCAACAGAAGGTAGTACTGAATTACTAAAATTACTGGAAGTACTTGGAATCGCAACAGGCGTTGTTACAAATAATCGCTACTCTCAAGAAACCATTCGTTGGAAACTAAAAAAACTTTTCCCGGAGCATAACTTCGATATTATTTTGTCCTCTGCTGAAGTTGGTTGCCATAAACCAGATAGTAGAATATTTGAACAGGCCTTGCAGACTTTGCAAATTGAAGCTCATAAAGTTTGGTTTGTTGGTGATAGTTTAGAGGATGATATAAAAGGTGCTTATCAAATAGGAATGGAGCCATTTTGGTATGTAAAGCACGCAAAAGTAGACGAATCTAAAATTAACCGTCGTGTAGATTGCCGTATCATAAGGGAATGGAAAGATCTAAATAATATTTTGCTTGATCTTGCAAAATAAGGTGAAACAAAGATGAATGTTGCATTAATTGATTATGAGACAAGAAACTTTTACTACTGTGATAATGAGACCCGATATCTTCAAAATGTAAAAAAGGCTATTCAATTTCAACAGAACAAACTAAAGAACCGTGATATACAACGAAAATATCGAAAGAAATATTTAATGCCGCTACTGACCATGGCCACATACCTAAAGCGGAACGGTATTAATGTATCGTATCTTTCTTTACCACAGGACGAGGACCTGTTTGAAGAGACTGTAAGAGCTGCCGACTTTGTATATTTGTGGGCTAAAACCGCCGCATATCCGAATGTTTCTGAAATTATACGACGAATAAAGATCAATTATGGCGTAACAACTATTTTAGGAGGATATCATGCAATGGGACTTCCCAAGGAAGTTCTAGAAGACTTGCCGGAGCTAGATTATGCTTGTGTAGGAGAGAGCGAACGAACCCTTTTGCAACTGGTACAAGGGAAGTCACTAGATTCTATCCATGGAATTGCGTATCGCAGAAACGGAACCATTATAGTCCACAGCAAACCAGATCAGGTGGAGCCTAGTGAACTACTTGAACCCGACTATTCTATTTTGCATGGAAACAAAAAAAACTATCGCTATGCAATACAAACCACACGGAGTTGTCCCTATCGCTGTAAATATTGTCTATACGGCTATTACGGTGGTTCTGTTCGAAATCGATCTATCGAAAGCTTGGAAAGAGAGTTGCGTCAGATTAAAGAGATTTGTGGTTCCAAATTGGATATGCATATTTTAGACAATATTATTGGCTACGATATAGAGCACCTAAAAGCATTTTCTAATTTGGTTCATTCTTTGGAAATGAATATCGGTTTTTCAGGAGATATTCGTGCTGAGTTTCTTCAAAAGCCCGAACAAGTCGATGCTTTAAAAAATCTTGGCGTTCGACAATTATTCTTCGGATTTGAGGATGCAGATGCATTCTGTCGTGAGCACGCTGGACGATATATGGATGAAGATGTTTTAACAAAAGCGCTCCAAAATTTGAAAAAATATTCTAATATTGAAGCGAATTGTTACTGGATGATGGGACTTCCTGGAACAACGTCAAAAAGCTTCGATAAAAATATCAATGTTGCCGTTCGCCTAATTGAAGAGGGGCTAATTGAATCCATATGTACAGATACTATTTATGTGCCTCGTCCGGGTTCTCCAATGTTCGATCATGCAGAAGATTTTGGAATCCGTATTGTTGATTGGAACTGGCGGCACTACCAACGAAGCAACTATATGCCTGTATACGAGTTGAGTACTATTTCTAGACAAGAAATTCGAGATGGTTTGGTAAGATTTGATCGAGCTGTAATAGATGCCCAGCTGAAGATGCTTGGCATGAGTGAAGCATACGTATATGATGAGTATCAAAAGTGGGCCGAAGAAAATGGGATTGTCATATGAGTTGCTATGGTATATTGCTTGATCCAGGCCCAGGTGATACATTAAGGTTTTTACATGGTTTTTGTCAGTTATTGTGTGAAAAAGATGATTCTGGCATTGTTTTTTGTACACCGGCAGCCTATCGAAATGTTTGCGACTTATTCAACATCGTAGATTGTGAGATTATTCTGATAAAATGTGCTAGCTTAACCGCAATAAACCAACAATTAAGGAATTTGTCTCTCTCTGATATTTGGTATTGCTATGACATTAAATATATTGATCGTCAGACAAAAAAATTGCCGGGAGTAATTACCGAAGGCACTAACCACAACTATTATATGATCGATCGATTTGAAAATCACAAATATATGTCTGGCAAAATTGTTAGTCATCTACAGGTTTTTAAATTTCCTCAAGAAGAAAAAGCCTTGCTTTTTTTGAGAAACATGTCGATTCGTCCAGAGCGCAACATGAATTCTTTTCTCCTAAAGTTAATCATAGAACTTTTAAATTCGAACAGCATTGTCTATGATGTTGTTGGTAGCGGGACTGGTGTTTTTGATGACCAACTTAAACAAATGCAAGGAAATCGATTATATATCACTGGATATCCATCATATTTAACACAACTAAAAGAATACGGACGCTACCGCTTTGCGATTGGCATGAACTCCGGAGGACTAGATCTCGCAATTGCCGCTGGAAGGCCGAGCATCCGAATTGGCGAATTTCATCAGCATTATAATTGGCTTGGTGCTAACTACAACGATTTTTTAAGCAGTGCTTGTACTGTCAACATTGCTTCTTTATCTGAAACAAATATCTCTAACATCGGGAAGCATCAACTTCAGCAAGCTTTACACATCGTGTTGAACGAATGTGAAAATAGAATATGGTGGATATAGCTATTTGACCATTTTCGATGAAGGTTAATCCTCCAAAAACTTCGTAAATATGAAACGGAATAGTTTGAGCCATGCGTACAATTGAGAATATTATAAAAGTCATAAAATCAATAAGAATCAAATTTATGTCACAAAGACAATATCAGCGCTACCTTAGATCTGAGGGCGTTACTATTGGCACAGGCTGTGATATTTATAAACCAACAAAATTTGGAAGTGAACCATGGTTAATTAAACTTGGAAATAATGTAAGAATTACACAAGGTGTCAATTTTATAACACACGATGGTGGTTTGTGGACATTACGAAAAGCCAATCTTATTGGACAAAGAGAGGTGAAATATGGCCGGATTGTTATTGGGGATAACTGTAATATCGGTTGGAACGCAACTATAATGCCAAATGTCCATATTGGGGACAATTGTGTAATTGCAGCCGGAGCTATTGTCACAAAGGATGTGCCTGCCGGAACAGTTTGGGGAGGAATCCCTGCCAAGCAAATTGAAACATTGGAAGAATACTATAAGAAATGTTCTATACAATGCGTTCCAACGTATAGTATGTCATCATTAGAAAAGAAAAAATATCTAATTGAGCATAAGCCTGAGCTTTTTACTTGAAAGCCTCCGTATTTTTATCTTACGCATCATCGTTTTATAGTGTGCTGTAGACAGTCTTTTGGATTTTCTGTCATAAAAATTCACGATGGCAACAGAACTCACTCCAGTTAATTGAACGCTGCAATGGAGATGGCGGAGAACAGTTTGCGCGTACGAGCGTTCAGCTCAAGCAATGCTTCGTTCTCTCAGCACATCTTCATTGTAGCTTAGGTTTGGGCATCTGTATAGCTCACTGGCTGTGAACTTCTCAGAACCAACACCATTGTAGACCAATTAAGCAAAGTCAATAGCACGTGTGGTTGATAAGAACAAAATCGAACGGTTTTTGTTCAGTATTCACTGCTTATAACTCTGCTATCGCTTACACCAAGTAAAGAACAAGGGCAGTGAAAGATGCCAAGTTCAAATTTTTCGTATACCAAATAAGGCCCTGTGTTTGTTTCAGGGCCTGAATATCTCAAAACCTCAGGCTGCCTTTACAAATCCCTGTTCAACAGCATGCTGCTCTGGCGTTTTCAGTTCGAAGGGCTTCTGGTCACGCAAGACAGCAAAGATTATAAAGACCAGTTTGTGCATTGATGTTGCTTGAGCAACCTTTGCCGGTTTGTTTTTACATTTCTTTTCATAATAACTGAGCAGTACGGGGTTCGCTGCAGAGTCCTTTCCGCGCTTACAAATCGAATTAACTACTCCCATGTGAAGTGCTGCTCTTGCATAGGGCGAGCCACGTTTTGAGAGCTTGTTCTTTGTTCCTCTGAATGATCCGGATTGCCGCTCTGTTGGGTCTAAACCAAAATATGCTGCAAGCTGTTTCGGCTTCTTGAACAACGAGATATCTCCGATTTCTCCTAGTAAAAGGGCTGCCGAATGACTACCAATACCAGGGATGCTTTGCAGTAAAGAAACGTTGTTTCGTATTTCTTTTATCTGAGCCAGCAAATTATCTATTGCGGCTTCTATTTGAAGCACACTTTCGGACAATGTACGAAGCATTTGGATGGTACACACAATGAGTGTTTCATCGGCACATGAATGAATCCCCAATGTCTGCGCTTTTTGTGCTGCGGAGATTAGCAATCCAGCTTTCTTTTTAGCAAAACTATAACCAGACTTGCTTGCAGCAGCAATCACTTCAACCAGTTCTGATTCTTCCTCCACAAGCAAAATGGTCGGCGTTGGAAAACGTACAAGCACAGCGCAAGAAGTGACACCTCCCACATCGGAAAAGACCTTATCATAGCCTGGAAAGGTCTGATTCAAAAGGGCTGTTAATCGGTTTTTATAACTCGAAACGTCGTTCAACAATTCCGCTCGATGTCTGCAGAGCTGGCGTAGCGCACGCGTTGCCGTTTGAGGAATTTGGGAAGGACGCAATGTCTTCGTTCGATACATCATTGCCAGTTTGAAGGCATCCACGCGATCGGTTTTCCTCTTTCTGATAGAAAAGTCCTTCATCGAATTGCTTTGAAGTGGATTCACCACGATCACGTCATATCCATGCTCTGAGAAAAATTGAAAGAGGATCAAATGGTAGTGTGAGGTGGACTCCATTACAATAACAGGCTTGCTGAAAAAAAGCCGCTCAGCCTTTTGGAGTAGGGCGTTCGCTCGATTTATCGATGTTTCGTCGTGATAAATCTTTTCTTGCGCAAAGATTTTGTTGTCTGGCGACAAAATGCACATATCACTGAATCGTTTGCTGACATCAATTCCAGCTACCGGACAATAACTCATATACACCTCTCCTTTCAGGGCAGTTTCGCTTCTTCGCAAAAGTAACAGGCGCGTTGTTGACACGGGTAACGGTTGTGCCGACCCAACCAATCAAAACATTGAATCTTTTACGAAGCGAACGGACGGTCTACACTGTTAGTAATTCCTGAATGGAAACCAAGCAAGCAATTTTGCCACTTTCAGCCCTACTTCAATATTACTATGTTTCGGAAATCGGCACAACCATATAACCGTCGGTGATGAAACTATTTTTGTTTCATCGATGACATTGTACCAGCAAGCAGTGCATTCGTGCGCACAAATGCAAATTTTGCGTTGCAAAATGCTTGTTGGGAAATCCCAAACCCTTTCTGATCTGCACCGTTCCGGTGCAGGCTGCGCGTTCTTTCCGAACGCTTTTGAATGTGTCAATGCAAACTCTCTCCGAAAATCCGAGTCGCTTTTTGGTGCAAGCGTCAATGGCATAACTCCGATGTTCGTGGTAG
>CAKROE010000070.1 GCA_934371915.1 uncultured Blautia sp.
GAGCGTCTGTGAATTATCTGCCCAGAAGGCTGAGGAGATCGCTTCGAAGGTTGAACTGGAAGATGGGACAGTGATTATTGGAGCAGATACGATTGTTTCTTATAAGAATGAAATCTTAGGAAAGCCGTCCGATGAGCAGGCAGCATTTGAAATGTTGAAAATGTTGCAGGGAAATACCCACCAGGTTTATACCGGCGTGACGGTTCTGGTCAAAAACAATGGAAAATGGGAGAAACATTCTTTTGCAGAATGTACAGATGTTACTTTTTATCCGGTGACAGATGAAGAAATCCATGCATATATAAAGAGCGGAGAACCGATGGATAAAGCCGGAAGTTATGGGATTCAGGGAAGTTTTGGTATCTATGTAAAGGGAATCCATGGCGAGTATACAAATGTAGTCGGCCTTCCGGTCGGAAGACTTTTTTATGAAATGAAGAAACTGGGAATTGAGTTAAGAGGATGAACAGATGATAAAAGCATGTATTTTTGATCTTGACGGGACACTTGCAAATACGTTGGAATCCATGGCATATGTGGCCAATGAGATTCTGGAAAAGCTGGAACTTACACCGCAGCCGGTGGAAAACTTTAAATATTACAGTGGTGAAGGTGCGGATATGCTGATCAGACGATGCCTGAAAGATGCGGGTGACCCGGATTTGACACATTATGAGGAATGCCGCAGCCTTTACAGAGAGAAATTCGATGCAGATCCACTCTATAAAGTGGTTCCATATGATGGGATTATGGAGACACTGAAAGAACTGAAAAATCGTGGGATGAAGCTGGCCGTCTGCTCCAACAAGCCACATGTGGCAGCGGTGAAAGTAATTGCGCAGATGTTTGACGGATATTTTGACCTGGTGATCGGACAGAGCGATGCGATACGCCGAAAACCGGCACCGGATGGCCCGTTAAAGGCAGCACAGGAGTTTGGAGTGACACCGTCGGAATGTATGTATGTGGGAGATACCAAAACAGACATGGAAACCGGAAATGCAGCCAAGATGCATACGGTAGGTGTACTCTGGGGATTCCGCGACCGCCGGGAGCTTGAAAGTAACGGTGCAGAAGTAATTGCAGAAAAACCGCAGGATTTACTGAAGATATGTGAGGAATGGAAAAATGATTAAGTTGGTTGCAAGTGATCTGGATGGAACGTTATTAATGAAAGGTGCACAGAGCCTTCCGGAGGATATTTTTCCGCTGATCAGACAGTTAAAAGAGTTAGGGATACTTTTTGTAGCTGCAAGTGGACGCCAGTATGCCAACATGAAAAAAATGTTTGCTCCGGTAGCAGATGATATGGCTTTTATCTGTGAAAATGGCGGGCTGGCAGTTTATCATGAAAAGGTAATGTATCAGAATTATTTTGATCAGAATCTGGTCAGAGAAATTGCAGAGTGTATTTATAACAGGGAAGGATCAGAATTTACCTGTTCAACAAAAGATTTCTACTATATAAAACCAAAGACAGAACATTTTCGTGACCTTATGCTTTATGTGGTTGGAAATGTCTGCAAAGAAATTCAGAGCTTTGAAGAAATAAAGGAGCCATGCATGAAGCTTGCTGTGTATGAGCAGGGGGGACTGCAGGAAGACACGATTCACTACTGGAGAGAAAGATTTGGTGACAGGTGTACAGTTGTAACATCAGGAACGGCATGGGTGGATTTTATTCCTTTTACAACAAATAAGGCAAGAGGACTGGCAGAATACCAGAAAATTCTGAATATCAAACCAGAAGAATGCATTACATTCGGGGATGAATACAATGATATTGATATGCTGAAATCAGTTCCGTATGGCTTCGCGATGGCACATGCAAAACCGGGTGTAAAAGAAGTGGCAGCATATGAAACAGACAGAGTGCAGACAATATTGAAAAAGCTGATCAAAGCAAAAGGAAATATAGAGGAGGTGCTGAAAGAATGTATTCAGAAGAAGCAGTAGAAGTTTTTCTCAAAGATCAGAGCAGACTTTATGATGAACCGGTCGCAGAGACACCGGAGGAAGCGCAGGAATTTCTTGAAGACTGTATGGCGGTAGAAGTGGAAAACATCAAAGAAGTCAGAGCGTATCTGGATGAGGCAGGTGCTGATGTCAGTGGAATGACTGATGAGGAGCTGGAAGAAGCGTGTGAGGTATTTACACTGCCATCCGGTGGATATCTGATTGTAGAGGCCTGAGAACTTGAAACCGAAAGAAAAGTTGCGGAAATATCCCTGTCCGGCAATGAACGGATGGGGATATTTTTGTGTCTGAAGGACAAAATGGTGGAAAAGCATATATATGGGAAATCGTAAAATACAAATTACATCCGTAAAAAATGCTGTGCTATAATTTCTGACAGAAGAAGGGCAGAATGCCCACGTAAAGATAAAATAATATAAGACGTAATTTCAGATCGCTTATAAAAAGAGACTAAAAGGAGGGTGTGTTATGCGGAAAGAGAGAATTCTTGCAGTTATTATGTCAGTGCTTATGGCATTATCCATGCTTCCCATAACCGTATTTGCGGCAGAGACGACAGCTCTGAATGGCAAACTGAAGCTTCAGGGAATCGCAGCAGAAGGAAAGACTCTGAGCGCAGATTTTAAGAATGTAGATACGGAGGGACTGACAGAAGATGATGTCACATATCTCTGGTCGAGAAAGACATTTGATGATGAAGCCGCAGAAAATGCAGGTGAAACGCCACAGCTGAAAGAGCTTGGTAAAGAGAAGACTTATACAGTGACAAAGGAAGACATCGGTTCAAAGATCGTGCTGACAATTACCGGAAAAGAAGAAAACGGTTATAGCGGCACACTGACAGTAACTTCTGATGAAGTGGTTGATGCTGAGAGCGGAGCTGCACTTGAAGCGGCAGCAGAGGCGCAGACAGAGGATGCTTCCGAAGAAACAGGAGAAGATCAGACAACTGATGAGGAGAACACCGGCGATCAGCAGGACAATGCAGATAGCACTGAGGATACCGAAGCAGCAGGTGCAGAAACGGTAGATGAGATACCACCTGCGACTTCTGATGATCAGCAGACAGAGGGACAGGTGACAGAAGAACAGCCACAGGAAGAACAGCCGGAGCAGACTGGCGAGCCACAGGAAGTGCCGACAGAGGATACGCTTGTAAAGGATGACCAGATGGAAGACGATCAGCCGACGCAGGCGGATGCTTCTATTGTGGGAGAAGATAAGGCCGGTACAGAAGCCGTAGGTGGGATTCCACCGGCAACTTCCGATGATACCTATCCGGCAGAGAATGAAAATAACGGGACGACAGAAGAACCATCAAGTGAAGAACCATCAAACGAAGATCCGTCAGATGGAGCGCAGGCAGATGAGAATCGGGCTCCTGTAACCGCAGATCAAATATCTGTTGAAGGAGAAACTCAGCCACAGTTCTCTTTTGTACAGGACTATACGACAGACGATGCTACAGCAGCGCAGAAGACAGTAACATTTACAAATAACAGTAGTGATACAGCAGTAACTCTTTCTGTTACTACACCAGATGGGAATCAGGCAGCAGCGGCGGTTTGGGCTGGGCAGACAGACGCTCAGGCGAACACAGTTACAGTGAATCCGGGTGCATCAGCACCGCTTCCCATTACACCGGTAACCGGACTTGGCGCCAATGCGAATCCATATCAGCAGACGTTTAAAATAAATAATGTCAATAATCCGGCAGCTCCGATGGAGATAGCTACAATTACTGCTACTGTGACGGTACAGGAGATTTCACATGACCTTACCCCGAATCCGAATGAGACTCTGGACTTTGCAACTGCAAAGAAGGGTTATTCTGCGGTTGACGCGCTGCCGATCACCTATACAAATAACGGAAATGTATCAGAGACAGTAATTATGCCGGTGAGTCAGAGCGGGAATTATGAGATCACTACAGAAGATTCTCTGACACTGGCGCCGAACGGGGAAGGTAAAATTACATTTTCCGTACGTCCTAAGGCAGGTCTGGCAGTCGGCAGTTATACAGAAACGATTAAAGTAACAACAAAAAGCAACTTTGAAGCAACCCCGATTTCTGTTGCATTTCAGGTAATCAAAGATACCGCGACACTTACGAAGATCCAGCAGCCATCAGCAGTCAGCGGACTTCCGAACGGAACCAAGAAAAGTGCTTCTTCATTGAAGCTTCCATCCGCAGTTGTGATTGAAACGACCGCAGGCAATATGAAAGCGGCTGTTTCCTGGAATGTAAAGGGAGCATCCTACAGACAGTCCGCAACAGATGAGCAGAACTTCACCGTATCAGGAACGATTACTCTTCCGGACGGTGTGGATAATGATAACAATCTGAATCTGTCGACATCCATAGATGTCAACGTAAAGGCATACAGTCCGAAGATTGCTTCTGCCGAAAAGAATACAATCACCGGAATTGATTACAATGGTGTATATACGACTCAGTCGAAGATATCCTTTACAGCAGTTGGAGCAGGAATGGATAATGCCTCTCCGCGTAAGGGCGACACACGTTATGAACCGAAGTCATGGACGGTACTCAATAATACTCTGGGATGGGATGCGGCACCGTATACAGCATCTTTTGGTCTGGCAAAGAGTGGGGATTACACATTAAAAGTTAATTTTGAGCAGCAGAAGTATGATGGGAATTCCTGGCAGCCGACCAATACAACAGATACACGACAGGTATCTTTCTCTATCACAAAGGCAAATGTAACTGCTCCGGGAGCTGATCTGACACCGGCAATCAGCAAGACAGGCGCCGTGAAGACAGGAGATAGTACGCAGATTCTTCCATTTATATGTATTCTGATTATTGCGGCCGGAGCAATCGGCGGAGTAGTATTTTACAAAAAGAAAAATAAAAACAAATAAATAAAAAGTTTTTTGTTAGCACTCATTTTGAATGAGTGCTAATTTTTTCTTGACTTTTGGAAAAAAGGGGATTAGTATATAAAAAGACGAAAAAACGAATCTAAGGAGTGTGGATAATATGGCTGAAAAGCATGGAAATTTATCAATTAACAGTGAGAATATTTTCCCGATCATTAAGAAATGGCTGTATTCTGACCATGACATTTTTGTTCGAGAACTTGTATCCAATGGCTGTGATGCAATCACCAAATTAAAAAAACTGGAAGTAATGGGCGAGTATACATTTGCAGATGATTACAAACCTGCAGTGCAGGTTGTAGTTGATTCAGATGCCAAGACCCTGAAATTCATTGATAATGGTATTGGTATGAATTCCGATGAGGTAGAAGAATACATTACACAGATTGCATTTTCCGGAGCAACAGAGTTCCTTGAAAAATATAAAGATAAGACAACAGATGACCAGATGATCGGCCATTTTGGTCTCGGTTTCTATTCCGCTTTCATGGTAGCCGATGAAGTACACATTGATACACTTTCTTTCAAAGAAGGCGCGACACCGGTTCACTGGACCTGCGACGGTGGTACAGAATATGACATGAAAGATGGTGACCGCACAACAGTCGGAACTGAGATCACACTGTTTCTGAATGATGAAAGCCTGGAATTCTGTAACGAATACCGTATGCGTGAGGTTATCGAGAAATATTGTTCTTTCATGCCGGTAAATATCTATCTTTCCAAAGCAAATGCAGAGCAGGAATACGAAACAATCGATGAAGCGGATCTGAAGGATGATGATGTTGTTGTTGAGCATATCCATGAAGATGCAAAGACAGAAGAGAAAGAAAACGACAAAGGCGAGAAAGAAGTTGTCGAAGTTTCTCCTGCAAGAGACCGTATAAAGATTAACAAACGTCCGGTTTCCTTAAGCGATCCGAACCCGTTGTGGATGAAACATCCAAATGAATGCTCTGATGAAGATTATAAAGAATTTTATCGTAAAGTATTTATGGATTATAAGGAGCCACTGTTCTGGATTCATCTGAACATGGACTATCCGTTTAACCTGAAAGGTATTCTGTATTTCCCGAAGATCAATACAGAATATGATTCCATTGAAGGAACCATCAAATTATATAACAACCAGGTATTTATTGCGGACAACATCAAAGAGGTAATTCCGGAATTCCTGCTTCTTCTGAAAGGTGTGATCGACTGTCCGGATCTGCCGCTGAATGTTTCCAGAAGTGCACTTCAGAATGACGGATTTGTTCAGAAGATTTCTGAATATATTTCCAAGAAGGTTGCTGACAAACTGACCGGTATGTGCAAGACAGACCGTGAGTCTTATGAGAAATACTGGGATGACATCAGCCCATTCATCAAATTCGGCTGCATCAAAGACAGTAAATTTGCTGAGAAACTGCATGATTATATCCTCTTTAAAGATATCGACAACAAGTATCTGACACTGAAAGACTGCATCGAACAGAATAAGAAAGCAGATACAGAAGAAAAAGCTGAAGATACAGAAAAAACAGAAGACAGCGAGAAGAAGGACGAAAATAAAGAACCGGAAAAGACAACGATCTTTTATGTGACAGATGCTGTACAGCAGAGCCAGTACATCAACATGTTCAGAGAAGCCGGAAAGAATGCAGTGATTCTTTCTCATAACATTGATACAACATTTATTTCTCATCTGGAACAGAAGGATCAGACAATTCAGTTCAAGAGAATTGATGCTGATGTAACGGAAGAACTGAAAGGTGAGGGCGCAGCTGACGAAGAAACAGCAAAAACTCTGACAGAGCTTTTCCGTAAGAGCCTTAACATGGATAAGCTCGAAGTGAAAGTTGAGAATCTGAAAAATGAATCGGTTGCTGCGATGATGACACTTTCAGAAGAAAGCCGTCGTATGCAGGATATGATGAAGATGTACAATATGTACGGTATGGATCCGAGTATGTTTGGCGGTCAGGAGACACTGGTGCTGAATATAAGTCATCCGCTTGTTAAATATCTTGCCGAGAATCAGGAATCTGCTCATGCAGAAATGATTTGCCAGCAGCTTTATGATCTGGCAATGCTGAGCCACAAACAGCTTTCACCGGATGAAATGACAAAATTTGTACAGAGAAGCAATGAAATTCTGATGCTTCTTACAAAATAAAAACATCAGGTATATACGTAATCTCTAAAAATGAGAAGTATGTAAGCAAAGATTATTATAAAGTTCCCAAATGCGGTCTTGAGGCTGGATTTGGGAACTTTTTTTAACAAAAAAATTAATTCTTGACAATAAAAGACAAATCGAATATGCTGATGCGTACATGGTTTTTAAAACAAAAATTTTTGGTTGAAAAAAATAAGGTTCTCTCTGAAAATGTCGTTTTTTCTCGAACTAGAACGAGTTTGGTATGCAAAAGAAAAATAGAAAGATTTTGTCGTATAATAATGACAAAACAGGAAAAAGCGGAGGGAGAGCACATGAGAAAAGTTTATCGATTGATCAGACAGCTGGGTATGACTTCAAAATATAAAGGCTATTATTATGTGGCAGAAGCAGTAATGATGTCTATGGAACTTCAGGATTATCCGATTAAGATTACAAAAGATATTTATCCACATCTGGCTAAGAAGTTTAAATCAACACCGGTCAATATAGAACATGACATTCGTACAGTGATCAACGTCTGCTGGACAGCAAATAAGGAAACAATGGATCGGATAGCCGGTTATCCATTGAGATACAGACCGACGAACAGCGAATTTGTAGATATGCTGGCATATTATCTTGTGCAGACAGAGTATGAAGAGGAAGAAGAACAAAATCCCCTGATGGGCAATCCACAATTTAAAGCCTGTCAAAATTTATCTGGCGGGATCTGAAATAATCAGTAATAAAGGAATCCCAGATGAATTCCGGTGATTTGTCCGGAAGAAAGCCGTCTGAGGAAATACCGGATGTACAGAATAATTCATGGTTTTTGTATTGTAAATTCAGATTCAGTCCACGGATGGCAGGGACAGTGATTGCATCGGAAAATGCAGGAAGAATCTGTGTTAACTGACTGGGACTTAACTGAAAAGTAATTCGAAAATGCAGAGGTGGAAGTTTGCCTCGAATAATAGAGTAGCAATAAGATTTCAATTCTTTCCATGGACAGTAGGGAGCACTCTGATCGGCGAGCTGTTTACTGTCACTGTCAAAAAAATCTCTGTGAAGCTTACCATCGATCGTGAAACTGCAAAATGTTGTAATCGAAGCTTCAACAAGAGAAAAATCGTCGAAGGTCTGGCCAATCAGAAGCTGATTCATAAAATTTTTAACGTCATTTATTTTGAGTACAAGCATTTTTTTACTCTCCTGAATTAATGTAGCTTCTATTATAGATCAGAAAGAAAAAAAAGAATAGAGTTTTTCGAAAAAGTCTTTTCAAATATGTGGCTATATGTTAATATAGATGTGGTATTCGATACTACATATTATGGAAAAGAGGACGATATATTTGAGCTATAAAGTTGTTATAGATAGTTGTGGGGAATTACTTGATGAATGGAAGCAGGATCCACGCTTTGAATCAGTCGCTTTGACATTGAGCGTAGATGGCGTAAATATTATAGATGATGAAACATTTGATCAGGCTGATTTTTTGAAAAGGGTTGCAGAGTGCCCGGAATGTCCGAAATCTGCATGCCCTTCACCTGAGCGCTATATGCGTGCATTCGACTGTGAGGCAGAACATGTATATGCGGTAACTCTTTCAGCAGAACTGAGTGGATCTTACAACAGCGCTGTTCTTGGCAAAAATCTTCTGCAGGAGGATCATCCGGACAGACAGATTCACATCTTTAATTCGAAATCTGCATCAGTAGGTCAGACTCTGATCGCAATGAAAATTCAGGAGTGTGAAGAAGCCGGTTTTCCATTTGAAAAAGTCATTGAGACGGTTGATGCGTATATTGAGCAGCAGCATACCTTTTTTGTGCTGGACAATCTGGAGACGCTTCGTAAAAATGGCAGACTCAGCAAGGCAAAAGCACTTGTGGCAAGTGCACTTAAGATCAAACCGGTCATGGGATCTACAGAAGAAGGTGCAATCTGTCAGCTTGATCAGGCAAGAGGAATGAACAAAGCACTGGTTAAGATGGCACAGGCAATCGTGGAGAAGACTGCTGACAGCGGACAGAAGACTCTTGCAATTTCTCATTGCAATTGCCATGAAAGAGCAATTTTGTTAAAGAATGCGCTGGAAGAGCGGATGCCGATAAAAAAGATTGTGATTCTGGATACCGCAGGTGTCAGCAGCATGTATGCGAATGATGGCGGTGTGATCGTAGCGGTGTGAAGATCCTGTGAACAACGACTGTATAAGCGGTAAAGATGCTTCACTTTTTAATGATAGTGTGATATAATGACAAAAGCATGAGCTTATACAGCAAAGGAGATTCTTGATATGAGTCAGAAAAAAGTGGACAACTACAGAGCAGGCAAGTATGGACGTTCCAAAGCCGCCAGAAAGGAAAAAATCATCGACAAACTGGAAATCCTTGCATGGATTGCCATCTGCGTTGTGATGGTTGGCTGGATCGGATTTTCTGCCTACGCTAAAATTGAAGCAAAAGAAGCATCTACCGTGACAGAGACAGTTATGGATACTTCTGCAATCGACAATTATGTTTCAGGCCTTTCGTCTGATGCAGAGTAAATGAGATAATAAAAAACCCCGGGGTTCCCGGGGTTTTTTATTTGAAGGTTATGAAACCTGAAGTATCAGATGTTAATTATAATTTTGTAACGTTAGCAGCCTGCATTCCGCGAGCGCCTTCTGTTAAATCATAAGTTACTGCCTGTCCTTCGTCCAGTGATTTGAATCCTTCACCATTGATTGCAGAAAAATGTACGAATACGTCAGCGCCATCCTCTCCTGTGATGAAACCATAGCCTTTTTCTGCGTTGAACCATTTTACAGTTCCCTTGTTCATGATGTTACCTCCATAAAAATAAAAAGTTAAATGTCTATCTGACGAAAAAATCACCAGATTTTAGAGACTATATCGTTGGGTAATATATAATCTCTAAAAACTAGTGATTTTATATTAAGGTACTTTTCGTCTATGAATGAATTATAGACCGAGGGTATGAAAATGTCAAGGTCAATATGTAAAAAACACTTTATTAAATCGTTCTTTTCGTGTATGATATTGGTGATAATGTATATAAAATTATAGAATATAAATCATCAGGAGGAAGCCGTTATGATTAACAAGCTTATTGAAAAAATCCGTAAAACTAATGCACCGATCGTTGTAGGACTGGATCCGATGCTGAACTATATTCCGAAACATATTCAGGAAAAGGCATTTGTGGAGTTTGGTGAGACTCTGGAAGGAGCAGCAGAAGCAATCTGGCAGTTCAATAAAGGAATCGTTGATGCAACATATGATCTTATTCCTGCTGTAAAGCCGCAGATTGCAATGTATGAACAGTTTGGAATTCCGGGATTACAGGCATACAAAAAGACTGTAGATTACTGCAAATCCAAAGATCTTGTTGTGATCGGAGATATCAAACGTGGAGACATTGGTTCTACATCCGCTGCATATGCAACCGGACATCTCGGACATGTACAGGTTGGTTCTAAGAAATATGCAGGATTCGATGAGGACTTTGCAACGGTGAATCCATATCTCGGATCAGATGGTGTAAAACCGTTTATTGATGTCTGCAAAGAAGAAAATAAAGGTTTGTTTATTCTTGTTAAGACATCTAATCCGTCCAGTGGAGAATTTCAGGATCGCCTGATCGACGGCCGTCCGTTGTATGAATGGGTGGGTGAAAAGGTTGCTGACTGGGGCAAAGACCACATGGGCAAAGAATACAGTTATATTGGCGCAGTAGTAGGTGCTACATATCCGGAAATGGGAAAAGTGCTTCGTAAACTGATGCCTAAGACTTTTATCCTTGTACCGGGATACGGTGCACAGGGTGGAAAGGGCGCTGATCTTGTTCATTTCTTCAACGAAGACGGACTTGGTGCAATCGTAAACTCTTCCAGAGGAATTATTGCTGCATACAAACAGGATGCTTACGCTGAATTTGGTGAGCTCAATTATGCAGATGCATCCCGTAAGGCAGTAGAAGTGATGATTGCGGATATTGATGGTGCATTACAGAACCGCTAATGAGGGCAGGAGGAGACAGATGAGCACAAAAACGAAAGAAAATCTGACCGTTATCAGTCAGGAAGAAATAGGCAAAGATATTTTCAGCATCTGGCTGCAGACTGATCAGATGGCACAGTATGCACATCCGGGACAGTTCCTTTCTTTGTATACAGGAAATGCAAGTAAATTACTTCCGAGACCGATCAGTATCTGTGAGATTGACAAAGAAACCGGCCGGATTCGTCTGGTTTACCGTGTGACCGGTAAAAATACCGGTACAGAAGCATTTTCAAAGATGCAGCCGGGGGACAAGATCGAAGCACTCGGACCACTCGGAAATGGTTTCCCGCTCGAAGAAGCAGAGGGCAAAAAAGTCTTTCTGATCGGCGGCGGTATCGGTATTCCGCCAATGCTGGAGACTGCAAAACAGTTAAAGGCGCAGAAAACAGCTGTTCTCGGTTACAGAGATGAACTGTTTTTGAATGAAGAATTTGCAAAATATGCAGATGTTTATGTGGCAACAGAAGACGGAAGCGCAGGAACAAAGGGCAATGTGCTGAATGCAATTCAGGAAAAAGCGCTGGAAGCAGATGTGATCTTTGCCTGCGGCCCGACTCCGATGCTCCGTGCACTGAAGGAATATGCAGCGGCAAATCATATTACCTGCTGGATTTCCATGGAAGAAAGAATGGCATGTGGAATCGGTGCATGTCTGGCATGTGTCTGCAAATCAAAAGACATCGATGCACATTCCCAGGTGCATAACAAACGTGTCTGCAAAGACGGACCGGTATTCTTAAGTACGGAGGTGGAGTTATGATCAACACAAAAGTAACTCTTGCGGGAGTAGAATTAAAAAATCCTGTAATGACCGCTTCCGGTACATTTGGTTCCGGGGCTGAATACAGTGAATTTGTAGATCTGAACAAACTTGGCGGTGTTGTGACAAAAGGTGTTGCAAACGTGCCGTGGCCGGGAAATCCGACGCCGAGAGTGACAGAGACTGCCAGTGGTATG
>CAKROE010000071.1 GCA_934371915.1 uncultured Blautia sp.
GAAGCAGGGGGCAGCCCGCAAGAAAGTTATGCAGTATCGTCATTGCCTGCCGGTAAATGAGATTTTCGGATGGGACAGCGTGCATATGTCGAAGGGGAAATACCTTTTGATGCATTCGATCATTTATCGTACCAAACTTCTGCATGAATGTGGAATGGAGCTTCCGAAGCATACATTCTATGTGGATAACATCTTTGCGTTTGAGCCGCTTCCGTTTGTGAAGAAAATGTATTATCTGGATGTGAATTTTTATCGTTACTTTATCGGAAGAGATGACCAGTCTGTAAACGAAAAGGTCATGATAAAGAGAATCGACCAGCAGATCAGGGTAAATAAACTGATGGCAGATATTTTCCATAACTGTCAGTTTGACAACAAACATGTAAAGAAATATATGCTGAGTTATTTGGATATCATTACGACAGTTTCTTCTATTATGCTGGTTCGTGCCGGTACACAGGAAGCCCTCGATAAGAAAAAAGAACTGCTGGATTATATTCGTGAGCAGGATCTGTGGCTGTATCACAAACTGCGTTACAGTATTCTCGGTCGTGCGGCAAATCTGCCGGGAAGAGGCGGACGTAAGATGTTTGTGGCTGCGTATAAAATATGTCAGAAATTCTACGGATTTAACTAAAATCAAAAAACTTCTGCTGGATGACCGGCAGAAGTTTTTTATATAATAGGAAATTACTTCGCGTTACAGGTAATTATGAGATCATGCGCACCTGGGAAGCTCCGATGGATACGGAAAATTCTTTCAGGATTCCGGCGGATTCTCCGTCTTTGTGCACCGGCAGTGCGAGATCACTGTGGATATCTATTTTTTTGCAGCGGAAAATGTGGATACCATGAAAAATCGTATGTTTTCCGAAAAATGCTGTCGGAAGACAACACAGGACTTTGGGCTTGCTTAAGCCGTCGACTACGATGACATCGAGATATCCGTCAGATGGACTGGCATGCGGGCAAAATTTAAATCCTCCGCCTTCGTATTTCTGATTCATGACTGCAGTAAAATATACTTTGGAAAACTGCTGCACGTTGTCATCGTCCATGACAAGTGTCATAGGAGATGGCTTCAGAAAAAGAAGCTGTTTTAATGCAACAAAAAGATAGACCAGCTTTCCGAGTCCGATACGGTTAAGAATTTTTTTCATCGGTGTGACACTGACTTCATGGCATACACCGGCATCGAAGCCGATTCCGCAGCTTATCGCAAAGTGGCTGCTTCCCGTACCGCAGGTGAGTACCGGGACATCCATAGGGTGCGGCCGGCAGCCGGAGAGAATCAGATCAAGGGCCTCGCCGGGTTCTGTCGGAAGTTTCATTCCGCGGCAGAAATCGTTTCCGGATCCGGTGGGAATATAACCGAAAGTAATGTATGACAGATCGCGTACGCCGCTTAATACTTCCTGAATCGTGCCGTCTCCTCCGACCGCAATGAGGGTTAACGGGTTTTCCGGGGCAGCATCGGAAGTAATGGACTCAGACAGAAGAACGGCATGTCCTCTGTATTCTGTAAAAAATGTTTTATATTCGATATTTCGCTCATTTAAGATGCCTTCGAGTCCTTTCCAGATCAGGGCACCTTTTCCGGAGCGGGAATTAGGATTTACGATAAAATAGTACATAATTTCCTCCCTTACGTTCCTGTTTATCATAGCATGACCGACAAAAATTTACAAATATTTCAGGCATTTATTATCATTGAAAGGAAGAGTAGTTATCTTCCTTTTTTTGGTGGGATATGGTATACTCACATCAAAGAAAATTCAGAAAATATCAACTTGAGAAAGAGGAACATCTATGAAGTCATTGGTAATTGCAGAGAAACCGTCTGTAGCACGGGATATTGCGAGAGTTCTCCACTGTAACCAGAAGGGAAACGGAATCCTGGAAGGGAAAGAATACGTGGTGACATGGGCACTTGGACATCTTGTGACGCTTGCAGATCCTGAAGAATATGATAAGAAATATGTGAAATGGGATATGGAAACTCTGCCGATGATGCCGGAGAAGATGAAACTCGTGGTCATCCGCCAGACATCCAAACAATATCAGGCAGTTAAGACCCAGCTGTTTCGAAAGGATATCGGAGATGTCATCATTGCAACGGATGCCGGCAGAGAGGGTGAGCTTGTTGCGCGCTGGATTCTGGATAAATCCGGATGCAGGAAGCCAATAAGACGTCTGTGGATTTCATCTGTGACAGATAAGGCAATCCGCGATGGATTCCACAATCTGAAAGACGGCAGGGAATACGATAATCTTTATCGTGCAGCAGTAGCCAGAGCAGAAGCGGACTGGCTGGTCGGCATCAATGGCACGAGAGCCCTGACCTGTAAGCATAATGCACAGCTTTCGTGTGGAAGGGTGCAGACACCGACACTTGCGATCATTGCAGGAAGAGAAGAAGAAATTCGTAAATTCCAGCCGGAAGAATATTATGGCGTTGCCCTGCAGGCCGGAGGCATACAGTGGACGTGGAAGGATACCAGAAGCGGCAGTTACCGTACATTCCAGAAAGACCGTGCAGAAGATATCAGCAAAAATATTTCAGACGGTGTACTGGAAATCACCTCTGTAGACAAGAAACCGAAGAAAACATATGCACCGGGATTGTATGATCTGACTACATTACAGAGAGAAGCAAATCAGAAATACGGATTTTCCGCAAAAGAAACGCTGAACATCATGCAGCGGCTTTATGAGAATCACAAAGTCCTTACGTATCCGAGAACGGATTCACGTTATATCGGAAAGGATGTTGTACCGACGATCAAAGAACGTCTGAAAGCATGTGGAACAGGTCCGTACAGAAAGCTTGCCGGGACACTGATCAGCAAACCGATTCAGACAAACGGAAGCTTTGTGGATGATAAAAAGGTCAGTGACCATCATGCAATCATTCCGACGGAACAGTTTGTACAGCTTGATCATATGACAAATGAAGAACGCAAAATATATGATATGGTCGTGCGTCGGTTCTTAAGTGTGCTTTATCCTGCATTTGAATATGAGCAGACTTCTCTTGAGGCAAAGGCAGCAGGACAGACTTTTGCAGCAAACGGAAAAACAGTTGTAAGTGCCGGATGGAAAGCCGTCTATGAAGAGGGAATGCAGGAAGAAGATACAGAGGACAATGCACTGAAAGACCAGAAACTTCCGATGTTCCGCAAAGGAGAAAGGATCCATATAGACAGTGTAAGACTCACGAACGGCAAGACAAAACCACCGGCACATTTTACCGAGGCAACGCTTCTTGCTGCGATGGAAAATCCGGTAAAATATATGTCGACGAAAGACTCACAGGCGGCAAAGACGCTGGGAGAGACCGGTGGACTTGGCACCGTTGCCACAAGAGCCGATATCATCGAGAAACTTTTCCATACATTCCTTATGGAAAAACGTGGAAATGAGATTTATCTGACATCGAAGGCAAAACAGCTTCTGGAACTGGTACCGGAAGATCTAAAGAAACCAGAGCTGACAGCAGACTGGGAAAAGAAGCTTTCCGATATCTCAAAGGGAAAACTCAAACAAAAAGTATTTCTTGACGGAATCCGGGAATATACGGAGGAAATCGTAGGTGAGATCAAGACAGGAACAGGTACATTCCGTCACGACAACCTGACAAATAAAATCTGTCCGAACTGCGGAAAACGTCTTCTTGCAGTAAATGGCAAAAACAGTAAGATGCTGGTGTGCCAGGACAGAGAATGTGGTTACAGAGAGACGATTTCCCGTACGACCAATGCACGCTGCCCGAAGTGCCACAAACGTATGGAGATGCTGGTCAAAGGAAAAGAAGAAACTTTCGTATGTGCATGTGGATATAAAGAAAAGCTTTCTTCCTTCCAGGCAAGACGTGCAAAGGAAGGCGCGGGCGTAAATAAAAGAGACGTACAGAAATATCTGAAAAAGCAGCAAAAAGAGGCAGCAGAGCCGGTAAATAATGCATTTGCGCAGGCACTGGCAGGCATTAAACTGGATTGAGGAATCCGGTGCATAAAAATATCAGGCAGAATTTAAAAATAAGGTAAAACAGAATAAAAGGAGAGTGGGCTTATGAAATTACAGAAGTATCAAAAATGTTCAGAAGTTACCCGTGGACTGGAAAAAGCAGAACTTGTACTGAAAAATGCCCGTATTGTGAATGTTTTTACCAGAGAAATCCTGAATGGGGACATTGCGATAGAAAATGGGCTGATTTCAGGAATCGGAAGCTACGAAGGAAAAAAGGAAATTAATCTGGAGGGCAGATATGTCTGCCCGGGACTGATCGACAGTCATCTGCATCTGGAATCGACCCTTGTGACACCGGCAGAGCTGGTAACAGTGGCTGCCCGCCATGGGACAACGACGTTTATTGTGGATCCGCACGAATCTGCAAATGTGTCCGGTTTAAAGGGCATTGATTATATCCTGAACCAGACAGAAGATGTAGAGGCAAATGTATTCGTGATGATGCCGTCGTGTGTACCGGCAACTGCAATTGACGACAATGGATGTACCATTACTGCACAGGATATGGTACCGTATCTTAACAACAGAAGGATACTTGGACTGGGCGAAGTAATGGATTATATATCGGTGGTAACTGCTGATGAAGCCATGCACAGCAAACTGGACCTGTTCAGAGAAAGAGTGAGAGACGGACATGCACCGTTTCTGGCAGAATCAGATCTGCAGGCTTATGTGATGGCTGGAATCACGACAGATCATGAGTGTTCGGATTTTGACTATGCAATGCGGGAGCGGCGCTGCGGAATGACGGTACATATCCGTGAGGGCAGTGCGGCAAGAAACCTCAAAGCAATCGTATCCGGAATTGTCAGGAATCAGATGAATGGAGAAGGCTTCTGCTTCTGTACCGATGACAAACATATCGAAGATATTGAAAAAGAAGGACATATCGATCATAATGTACGTAAGGCAATAAAGCTTGGCATGAACCCGATCGATGCGATTTGTATGGCAACGATCAATTCTGCGAAATGCTATGGACTCAGAAGACTTGGTGCAGTTGCAACCGGATATCAGGCGGATTTTCTGGTTCTGGATGATCTTGAAAATATGACGATTCATGATGTCTATTATAATGGACAGAGAATCGATCAGGACAGTGAGATTAGGGTCAGAGAATGTCCGGCCGAATTAAAAAATACAGTTCATGTCGGAAACTTTACAGTAGATGATTTGACACTGGAATCACCGGACGGAAGTTTCCATGTAATCGGAATGCAGGAAGGTGAGATTACAACTGTCCGTAAAAGAGTACAGCTATTTGCCGGACCGGGTGTGTTCCATGCAGATGCGGATTATCAGAAAATTGCGGTGATCGAGCGCCACAAAGCAACCGGCAAAACGGGAGTGGGTATTGTAAGTGGATTTGGAATCCGGGGCGGAGCAATTGCGTCCAGCGTTTCACATGATTCTCACAACATCATCGTGATCGGTGACAATGATCAGGATATGGCACTTGCGGTGCAGGAACTGATCCGTACGCAGGGAGGCTATACGCTTATTGCAGACCATCAGGTTTTTGATACACTGGAATTACCGGTGATGGGACTGATGAGTGATGCCGGTTTCCGCTATAGTCACATCAAACTGAAAAGAATGATTGAAAAAGCTCATGAAATGGGGGTACCGGATGGAATCGCACCATTTATCACACTGTCATTTATGGCGCTTCCGGTCATTCCGGAGATTCGTATTACACCGCGCGGCATCTACGATGTATGTACAGGTGAATTTTATAAATACTAAAAGAGGAGTAACAGTTTATTATGCCAGTATTTGATTTCAGCAATACAAAAACAGAGAAGAAAGATCCGGAATGTACTTATACGACGTTCCAGTCCAATGAAAAAGTACCGTCAGCAGAAAAGCCGATTCTGGTGATTGAGAACAGAAACCGTCAGTGGAAACATCATTCCTGTGGTGTATTTTCCAACCCAAACCAGAAATCATCCTTCGAGTTTAAAGAGGATGATGGCGTGTTTCCGGCAGATATCTTAAAGATTGATGCACGTTTTGTAAGCCTTGTAAAATGGCTTGGCGAAAACCATATCAGTGTACGATTATCGGGACAGAATAATGAAGAAGGTTATGCGGTTTATAAGATTCGCGAGACAGCATTTGGAGGCGGTACGAAGCTTTCTGCGGAGGATGGATTCCTGCAGTTTATGATCGAACGGCTTCTTGCAAGCAATGCACCGGCGGAACTTCCGGAAAGCGATGAGGAAGATGAAGATGGTGACGATATGAAGCTCACCAGTATCCAGAGCATTACGGACTTTATGACCTGTGCCGGAAGAACCATGCCGGACAACATCCGCCTCTGGGCAAGGAGAAACCTTGCAGTGGCACGTTCTCATGAAGTTTCTCAGGAAGAGCGGAGACATGCACAGAGAGCTCTGTCCATTATGATGAACATTCAGTGGAAAAACAATTATTTCGAATCCATTGATCCGGTAGAGGCACGTCGCATTCTCGACGAAGAACTCTATGGAATGGAAAAAGTAAAACAGAGAATCATTGAGACGATCATCCAGATCAACCGTACACATACCCTTCCGGCATATGGTCTGCTCCTAGTAGGCCCGGCAGGTACCGGTAAGTCCCAGATCGCCTATGCTGTGGCACGTATTCTGAAACTTCCATGGACAACACTTGACATGAGTTCTATCAACGATCCGGAGCAGCTGACAGGAAGTTCCCGTGTTTATGCAAATGCAAAGCCGGGTATCATCATGGAAGCTTTTTCTATGGCGGGAGAATCAAATCTGGTATTTATCATCAACGAGCTTGACAAGGCAACGAATGGCAAAGGAAACGGCAACCCGGCCGATGTCCTTCTGACGCTTCTTGACAATCTCGGATTTACGGACAACTATATGGAATGTATGGTTCCGACTGTCGGTGTATATCCGATTGCCACAGCCAATGATAAGGCACAGATCAGTGCACCGTTAATGTCCCGTTTTGCGGTCATTGAACTTCCGGATTACACAGCAGAAGAAAAGAAAGTGATCTTTTCGAAATTTGCTCTTCCGAAAGTCCTGAAACGAATGAGCCTGAAAGCAGAAGAGTGTGTGGTGGCACCGGACGGTCTGGATGCGGTGATTGAGCAGTTTGCTGATACGACAGGTATCCGTGATCTTGAACAGGCGGCTGAGCACATTGCAGCAAATGCACTGTATCAGATCGAAGTCAATCATGTATCTTCTGTAACATTCGATGCAGAGATGGTAAAGAAACTGTTTGAATAAGAGCAAACGCCCGGAATGCAGGATTGTTTTACAAAATAGACTTGCATTCCGGGAATTCTTTTGTTATACTACAGAAAGTTTCATAGAAATTAAATAACTGGTTCGAAACCCTCCCAGTATAAAAAACTAGGTCATTCAGGTATCTTCCGATCGTTGATACCTTTTCTGTGGAGGATTTTTACATAGAAAAGGGAAAGGTTGGAAGTTTTTTTATGCGCAAAATTATTATAGACTGTGATCCGGGAATCGATGACGCACTTGCCATCATGCTTGCGGTCAATTCTCCGGAGCTGGAGATCGTGGCAATTACAACTGTATCAGGAAATGTACCTTCTGATATGGGCGCAGTCAATGCGAAAAAAGTCCTCAGACAGTTAAACAGACTGGATATTCCGGTCTATATCGGAGAAGATGCACCACTTCGGGAAGAATATATCGATGCACGTGATACACATGGCATGGACGGACTTGGGGAAAGTTTTCTCCCGGAAGTTTCCGGCGAATGTGAGAAGCAGAGTGCGGTGGATTTTCTGACAGAGATTCTGGAAAAAGAGAAAATCTCAATCATTGCACTTGGTCCGATGACAAATCTTGCGAAAGTATTTTCGAAGAAGCCGGAACTTATCCGAAATGTGGAAGAGCTGGTTTCTATGGGAGGCAATTTCAGAAGTCACGGAAACTGTTCACCGGTAGCAGAGTACAATTACTGGTGTGACCCGGATGCGGCAGCCATTGTGTATGATCTTTTTGAAAAAGAAGGCAATATCATTCATATGATCGGTCTGGATGTCACCAGAGAAATCGTGCTGACACCGAATCGTCTGGAGTATATGTGCCGCCTCGACAAAGAAAATGGTGAGTTCATCCGCAAGATCACAGGATTTTATATGGATTTTCACTGGGAGCAGGAAGGCATCATCGGCTGCGTGATCAATGATCCGCTTGCAGTGGCATATTTCATTGACAGGTCAATGTGCAGTGGATTTGACAGCTTTACAGCCGTTGCAACTGAGGGTATCTGTCGTGGACAGACAGTTGTAGACTCTATGGATTTCTGGAAAAAAGAACCGAACAGTCATATTCTTACAGAGACGGATCCGGAGAAGTTTTTCCGCTTCTTTATGGGACGTGTGCTTAAGAAAGAAGATGGCAGCAAATGGAACGACGAGGAATTAAAACTTCTGCATGAACTGTGAAAGGGGAAGAAAAATGAGCGCAAACATGGAAACGAACAACGTAAATAACACAAAGAAAAATCCTGCCGGCAGCAGGATCAATGCCTATCAGATCTGTCTGGTAGCGCTGGCAGTCGGAATTAATATTGCCGGAGGACAGATCGCACTTCTTCTGAAACTGCCGGTTTATCTGGACAGCATTGGCACGATCCTGACCGGTGCACTTCTTGGACCATGGTTTGGTATGCTTCCAAATCTGATCAGCGGAATCTTCATGGGAATGACAGTCGATATTTATTCCCTGTATTTTGCTCCGGTAGGAATGATCACCGGTATTATGAGTGGTCTTGTATTTCGCAAGCTGTCCGTAAAGAGGGTAAAAGTTCTGGCGGCTGCTGCAATGATCACTGTTCCGGGAACAGTGGTAAGTTCTGTAATCAACGCAGTGCTGTTTGGCGGAGTTACTTCTTCCGGATCTTCAATTCTGGTGCAGCTTCTTTCACATACACCACTTGGACTGACCGGAAGCATTTTTGTAGTTCAGTTTTTGACCGATTATCTCGATCGCTGCATCGCAGTTTTTGTAGTCAGTGTATTTGTGACCATGCTCAGTGGAGAAATGAAGCAGAGACTGACAGGAAGTGTGCATAACAGAGCGTAAAATTATAAAATAAGAGCTGTCGTACCTGACGAGGTTATGATCTCGCGGTGGTACGCAGCTCTTTTTTGCATTGCCTCAAAAAGGAAAGAATATCAACGGAAACTCTTTAACCAGTTGACGAGGGAATCATGCCAGATGTTTTCATTGACAGTTTTCTTCATCTGATCGGTAACCGGACCGTTGTTTGTCATTTTGGCAAGGATGGCGGCCTGTAATTCTGCAACAGACATGTCCTCCGGCGACTTGCTCGGATCGAAATGAACCGGTTCTGCGACGGAGGATGGTGCTTCAGAATCATCCGGTATGGTTTCTTCATCTGCCACTGGTTCCTCTTTCACCGAAATCTCAACCTTAAACGGCTTATACTCCGGCATATCGCCGGCAGGTACCCAGATCTCGCCGCTGTTTGCCGGAACAGTTACATTGATACGGCCATCCTGTACAGTGACTTTCTGACCGGACAGTGCACCGATGTATTCCGCAGCGTTTCCGGCAGGAAGATCCATGGAAGCAGCATTGTCATCGTTATTGACTGTTACAACGACACGCACATCGTTCAGATCACGTGCAAATGCAAACTGCCGGTTTGTAAGGTGCAGTTCCGCATAGCTTCCGTAACTTAATGCCGGTGTGTGCTGTCTGATCTGTCCGAGAGCTGCAACGAGGGCAGTACATGGATTATCTCCCAGAGCAGTTTCGTAATCATCAAGTGAAAGGGCAGGGCGGAGGCTGTCATCAGAAGAACGCTCCTTGCGGCCCTCGATTCCGAACTCGGAACCATAATAAATACTTGGAACTCCCGGAAGAGTATAGAGCAAAATATGAACCGGTGTAAAGTGCGCTTTATTGGACAGTTTTGTATAAATTCGCTCGACATCATGATTGTCCACAAAATTATAAAGATCAAGATTTCCCATATTCTGTAAATATTTGACCGTATGGGCAATCTCGAAATAGTTGTGGTCATTATGACCGCTGTAGAGTGCCTTGTGAAGCGCGTAGTTTGTGACACTGTGCAGCGTCTCACCGTTTACCCAGCGGCTGTAATCGCCGTGGATAACCTCGCCCATCAGCCAGAACTCCGGTTTGACTTCCTCGGCAGTACGACGGAGCATACGCATAAAATCAAAATCAAGGACATCGGCAGCATCAAGACGGATGCCATCTACATCAAATTCAGAAACCCAGTAACGGATCACATCACAGATATAATTCTGAACATCCGGATTACGCTGATTCAGTTTGACGAGCAGATTATATCCACCCCAGTTGTCATAGGAAAATCCATCATTGTATTCGTTGTTTCCATAGAAATTGACATTGCAGTACCAGTTAAGATATGGAGAATGTTCCCTGTTTTTCTGGATATCTTTAAAGGCGAAAAAATCACGTCCGGTATGGTTGAATACACCGTCAAAAATAACTTTGATTCCTTTTTCGTGACAGACTTTTACAAAAGCTGTCAGATCCTCGTTGGTTCCGAGACGGGAATCCAGTTTTTTGTAATCGGTTGTTTCATAACCATGGCCGACACTTTCAAAAAGAGGCCCGATGTACAGGGCAGTGCAGCCGATTGCTTTAATATGGTCAATCCATGGAAGAAGAGTGTTCAGGCGATGCACTGGTGTACTGTAGTCGTTCTGCTTCGGTGCTCCGGAAAGACCAAGCGGATAAATGTGATAAAAAATAGCTTCGTTGTACCAACTCATGTTGTTATCATCTCGTTTCATATAAAATTATGGGGCTGTCGTTAAACGGCAGCCCCTGAAATTGCTTTCGGTTATGAAATTATGCCTGAGGACCAGCAGCAACAAGTGCTTTACCAGCAGCATTTCCTTCGTATTTAGCAAAGTTCTTAACGAATCTTGCAGCAAGATCTTTTGCTTTTTCTTCCCACTGTGCAGCATCTGCATATGTGTCACGTGGATCAAGGATTCCTGCATCAACACCCGGAAGTTCTGTAGGAACTTCGAAGTTGAAGTATGGAATTGTCTTTGTAGGAGCATTCAGAATGGCTCCGCTCAGGATAGCATCGATGATACCACGGGTATCTTTGATGGAGATACGTTTGCCTGTTCCGTTCCATCCTGTATTAACGAGGTAAGCTTTTGCTCCGCTCTTTTCCATTTTCTTAACAAGTTCTTCTGCATATTTGGTCGGATGCAGTTCAAGGAATGCCTGACCGAAGCAAGCAGAGAATGTAGGTGTAGGCTCTGTGATTCCACGCTCAGTACCGGCAAGTTTAGCTGTGAATCCGGACAGGAAGTAGTACTGTGTCTGAGCTTCTGTCAGGATAGATACTGGCGGCAGTACGCCGAATGCATCTGCGGACAGGAAGATTACGTTCTTAGCTGCCGGTGCAGAAGAAATCGGGCGAACGATTTTTTCGATGTGGTCGATCGGGTAGGAAACACGAGTGTTTTCTGTTACGCTCTTATCAGCGAAATCGATCTTACCGTTTGCATCAACTGTTACGTTCTCAAGAAGAGCGTTACGTTTGATTGCATTGTAGATATCCGGCTCAGATTCTTTGTCAAGGTTGATAACCTTAGCGTAGCATCCGCCTTCGAAGTTGAATACACCGTTGTCATCCCAGCCGTGTTCGTCATCACCGATCAGGAGACGTTTCGGGTCTGTGGAAAGAGTTGTTTTACCTGTTCCGGAAAGACCGAAGAAGATAGCTGTGTTTTCGCCGTTCATATCTGTATTTGCGGCAGCTTCTCTATAAACTCCTGGCAGCATGCCTTTCTTGCTGCTTCCCGTACCTCTTCATCCGATGCAGCCGGATTGCCGAGACGTATAT
>CAKROE010000072.1 GCA_934371915.1 uncultured Blautia sp.
CATAATGTAGTCCGTATTCATCACCATAAGCGATTTTTATACGGTCATTTACATTCAGGATTCCATAAGCCTTAATCTCCGGCCCTCGCTCTTTCAGACGCAGCCATGAATTCAGCTGGTCGATCCTTTCCTGGCTCATTCCTGCCCCGTCATCTTCCACTTTCAGGACAATAACATCATCTTCATCGGAAAAAGCGCGGATCCATATATTTCCCCTGTCCTCATCTGATTCTTTGATTCCATGATACAGGGCATTTTCCACCAGCGGCTGAAGGCAGATCTTCAGCACCATATATTTTTCCATTCCATCTTCAATTTCAGTTCTGTATTCAAAAAGGTCTTCATATCTTACTTTCTGGATATCCAGATAATTCTTTACCATCAGAACTTCCTGTTCCAGTGTTATAAATTCTTTTCCCTGACTGAGACTGATGCGGAAAAATCCTGACAGTGCAAGCACAAGATCAATAATATCCTGCGCATGATACTGCTTCGCCATCCACTGAATAGTATCAAGTGTATTATAAAGAAAATGCGGCTTTATCTGTTCATGAAGGATTTTAAGCTCAGCTTCTCTTTTGTTTTTCTGTTCTCTGTAAACAACTGCGAGGAGTTCATTTATCTTCTCAACCATGGCATTAAATGAATCTCCAAGCTGTCGTATCTCCCCTTTGTAATGATTTTCAAACCGGACAGTCATATCTCCTGTCTGTGCCTTTTTCATAAGTCTGGAAAGTGCTGATATCGGTCTTGTAACAGATGCGGAAAAAAGAACTGTGATACCTGCTGCAAACACCATGATAACAACTGCAATCCACCAGGATACAGTCCGCACTCTCGCTGCACCTTCTATTGTTTTGCCCCAGTCAAATACTCCTACAGCAGTAAGATCTGTATATTCCGAATGACTGTAAATAACGTTGTAGTCTTTTCCTTCGATCCGGCATCTGACACGACCGCTTTCGCCTTCCATAACCCAGCCTGGATTCATTCTGTATACGACTTTGTTCTTGGGCGCATAAAGTACATATCCCTGACTGTCCTGGATATATCCGAATCCTGTCTGTCCCATGGTGATATCTTCAACAAGATTCTGGATACTTTTCAGATCAAGATCGATAAGGATCACTCCGATCCCCTTACCTGTTTCAGAATCACTGATCAGTCTGGCAGTACTGACATAACTGTCCGTACTGTAATTCTTCCAGTCCTTGAGATTGCGTCCCAGACTGCTGGAACTTAAAACAAGTTTCCCGTCTGCTTTTACAGCATCCTGATACCATTTTTCCTCTGTAAGCGGAAGTTTTTTGACACGGTACGAATCATTTGAAAGGTACTGGCCTTTTTCGCTCACAACAACAATATTGAGATATTCACTGTAAGTAGCGGAATAATCCAGAAGAAGGCTTCTGACCTGTCCTTCCAGCTCCACACGGCTTGCCTGCTGATTTTCCGCATCTACCTTCAGATAGCCCTGAACTTCCGGATGCGCACCAAGCACTTCCACATTGTCCGATACCGACTGAAAGATCAGATCAAGCGATTTCAGCACCTGATTCTGGATCTCCATGGTATTTGCATAAGATCTCTCTTCGATAGATTCCTGATATATGTAGTTTCCGGCAAACGTCAAAACCAGCGTTACAAGTAAAAGGAGGCCACAGTTCAGTATGATCATTTTGAACAGCATATTTTCGGGATGCAGGATCTTTTTCAGTTTACTGAACATCTTTTTCTCCTTTTTTCTGCCATTTTATTTCATAATAAATCATGCTCACACTCATGTCAATCAGAATGGAAAACAGGAACAGCCTGAGCTGTTCCCGTTTCCTGTTGAAGTATTATTTATTATGTTTCCGGTCTGTTTTATTTATTCTTCTTCTGTGGATCCGCCGTATTTTGTAAGAAGTTCTTCCGCATTATCCGGAACAACGATCTCAGAAGTAAGGGTCAGGGTTTTTTCAAGTTCTTTGCCTTCAACCAGAAGCTGATATGCACTTTCAATAGCTTCTGCTCCACCTGTAGGATAAACCTGAGTCATGCTGAGTCTGCCGTCCATAACGCTTCTGATTCCACCGTCAGGTGTAGGAAGTCCGTCAAATCCAACAAAGAGGATATCGCCTTCTCTGCCTGCGTTTTTGGCTGCAATATAAGCGCCCTCTGCCATCGGATCATTCAGTGCCAGGAACAGATCAATGTCATCATTTGTCTGAAGCATTTCTTCTGCAACTGTGATTGCTTTTTCACGAAGCCAGTCTGCGTTGTTTACAGATACGATCTCAATCTTGTCGTTTTTCTTGATACCTTCACGGAAACCATTGTCTCTGTCGATACCGCCGGAAGTTCCCTCAAGACCTTTGATCTCGCATACTTTTCCGCCGTCAGGAAGGAGTGTATCTGCTACATACTCACCTGCGATACGTCCCATATCCACATTGTCTGCTCCGATAAACTGTGTATATTTTTCTCCGTCGATCTTTCTGTCGAGAAGAATAACCGGAATTCCTGCATCATAAGCTGCACTTACTGCATTGGTAAGAGGTGTGGCTTCATTCGGAGATGTGATGATGAGATCCACGCCCATCTGTACAAAGTTTTCAATATCTGCAATCTGTTTGGAGTTATCCTGAGCAGCATCTGCATAAATAACCTCAAATTCAGGATGTTTTTCTGCTGCCATTGCAATCTGGTCATTCATTGCGACACGCCATGGCTCACCAAGATTACACTGTGACATACCGATCACATATTTGTCCTTTTTCTCCGCTGCACTTACTGTAACTGTGCCTGCTGCCAGAACAGAAACTCCCATCGCTGCTGTTAAGAGAATACTGATCGCTTTTTTATTCATACTTACCTTCTTTCTCCGGCATCGTTTTTATTTTTTATATTTATTCCCCGGGTCTGCTGCCGGACAGAGCCTGAGAATTAATTCACTTTGTTATACTGCCATAATACCGAAATCAGTCGTTAACTTTATCTGCCTGCATAAATACCGCAATGATGATAAGGAATCCCTTGACCATCAGCTGAAGGTTTGAGTTGACACCTTTAAGGCCGAGAACGTTATCCAGCATGCCGAGGATCAGCGCGCCTATAAGTGTTCCGAAAACCGTTCCCTTGCCTCCTGCAAGGCTTGTACCTCCGATGGCACAGGCTGCAACTGCATTCAGCTCATAACCCTGTCCTTCATTCGGACCGCCCTGGCTGATCTGTGCCGCATGGATCATTGCCGCTACTGAAGAAAGCATTGCGCAGATCATAAATGCGTAGATCTTGATTCTGTCAACTTTGATTCCTGACAGATATGCTGCATTTCTGTTTCCACCGATTGCATATACCTGACGTCCAAATCTTGTCTTGCTGAGAATGATCTGGAAAATGATCAGAAGAACAATAAAGATGATCGCCGGTACAGGTACGATCCCCCACAGACGCATCTGAAGTACTTCAAATGCCGGAGGCGCCATTCCTTCACCTTCACCATATGCAAGCGGGATTCCGATTCCGTTTGCCCAGAATCTTGCAAGTCCTCTCGCAATATTCATAGATGCAAGAGTAACGATAAACGCCTGCAGTTTCAGTTTTGTGATACATAAGCCGTTAAAAAGTCCGAACAGGGCACCGATTCCAAGGCTTACCAGCACTGCCGGTACAAAGCCAAGTCCGCTTTTTACCATAAGGTATGCACATCCCGTTGAAATAAGTCCGACAACAGAACCAACAGAAAGATCAATATCTCCAAGGATCAGTATGATCGTCATACCGATCGCAATGATTCCGTTTTCTGAAACAGCTCTCAGGACATTCATCAGATTCCTGATATCCAGGAAATTGTTCCTGCCGTCTTTTATACAGATCGTAGATGCCACTACAAATATTATGATAAGGGCTATTACGCTTTGCATCTGCTTGATCATGGCTTTCATTTTCTTTTTGTTATCCATCTGTCTGCCCTCCTTATTTTGTTGCACTCTGAAGAAGTTTTTCCTGTGTTGCTTCTTCCTGAAGATACTCGCCTGTAAGTTCTCCCTCACAGAAAGTAACAATCCTGTCTGAAATACCGATCACCTCCGGAAGCTCTGAAGATACCACGATGATCGCCATTCCCTGTTTCGCGAGATTATTGATCAGTTGATAGATCTCTGCTTTTGCCCCTACATCGATTCCTCGTGTAGGCTCATCCAGAAGAAGAATCTCTGGTTCCGTCATCAGCCATCTTCCAAGTACAACTTTCTGCTGGTTACCTCCCGAAAGTGCGCTCGCAAGGGTTTTTGTTCCCGGAGCCTTTATTCTGAGGGTTTCCATCTGTTTATTCCATTCTTTTTTCTCTTCTCCCGATTTCATGAAAAAACCGGGGCTAAATTTTTTCAGAAGAGGAAGGGACATGTTTTCTCCGATCGATCTCTGAAGTACCAGACCTGTTCCTTTGCGGTCTTCAGTTGCAAAAGAAATACCTGCTTTTATTGCATCTGCCGGATTTTTTATAGTTACTTCCTTACCGTCAATGAAAATTTTTCCTGTAGTATCTTTGTAATGTACACCTGCAAGGCATTCAAACAGTTCTGACCTTCCTGCACCTGCAAGACCTGCAATTCCAAGAACCTCTCCATGCCTTACATACAGAGAAATGTTTTTCAGTGATCTCCGGAAACTGCCTGCCGGAGGTGTATATGTAAGATTCTTGACTTTAAGTGCGATCTCACCTTTTTCTGTAGGGTCTTTGGGATACTGTTCACTCATATCCCTTCCTACCATCATTCTGATGATCTCGTCCTTGGATGTTTCGGAAGCTTTTACTGTACCTATGTACATGCCATCACGCATTACAGTGAGCCTGTCCGCGATCTTGAAGATCTCTTCCATACGATGCGTAATATAAATGATTCCTTTTCCTTCTGACCGGAGCTTACGAATAATTGTAAAAAGCTTCTCGGCTTCTTTCTCACTGATAGCGGAGGTCGGTTCGTCCATGATAATGATCTCTGAACTCAGGGAAATTGCCTTCGCAATCTCCACAAGCTGCTGTTCTCCGATCCTGAGATCTTTAAGTTTCGTTGTCGGATCCACATGTACATCCAGCATATCCAGATACTTGCGTGCTTCTGCTGCCATTGCCTTAAAATCAACTGATCCGCCTTTTTTCTTCATCCACCTGCCAAGGAAAATATTTTCTGCCACGCTCAGTTCCGGAACGACCTGTAGTTCCTGGTGAATCTTGGATATTCCCAGTTTCTTCGCTGCGATCGGTCCCGGGACAGTTACCTTTTCTCCTTTCAGGTAAATTTCTCCTTTTGTGGGCTGAAGGGAACCGCTGAGTATATTCATCAGTGTGGATTTTCCGGCTCCGTTTTCTCCCATCAGGGCAAGTACTTCTCCCTCATAAAGGTCCAGAGAAACTTCTTTTAAGGCCTGTACACTTCCGAAAGTTTTACTTATATCCTTCATGTTCAGTAATATCTTTTCCATAGTTCCTCCTTTTCTTCTCTCATTCAAGATATATTCATTATACACAATAAACGCCTCTTTGTATTTCCAATAATCAGTGATATTTTTATAGTTTTTTTACTTTTTATTGTTTCTGTTGTGATTTTTGCACAAAAAAGTCACCTTTCAGGTAATATGACCTGACGGTGACTTCTTATGTATCGTTATATATCATTATTATTTCAGAACTCTTTGTTCAGCATTATCTTTCTGCTTACCAGCCAGGAGATCACCGGAAGCTTGCCGTTCACTTTTTTCGGACGATATACATCCAGTCTCTGCCACTTTGATTCTGTCCCATAAGGAATATCATCATAGCGCGGAATGTTTTCCGCTTTCTCTCTCTGTCCGGCAGACAATTTTCCTGCCCGCTCATTTATCTCTTATAATACAAAAACCGACCTGTATTTCTACTTTTATTGTAGCGAATACCTGTCGGTTTTTATATCTTTATTTTGCGATTTTTGTATTTATATTATCGTTTCATCGCCTCACGGATACACATTTCAATGTATTCTTCTCCGAGAGCGGTGTTCAGTGTCAGATCAAAGTTTCCGGCTGCGCCCCAGATCCGTCCGGTGTAGTAACGGTAATTATCGGCACGCCATTTATCTTCTTTCAGAATCTTCTGTTTTGCATCCTTTTCAGACAGATGCAGACGCTCCATCACACGTTTCATTCTGTTTTCCATCGGCGCGGAGAAAAAGACTCTCAGACAGTTTTTGTTGTCCCGGAGTGTATAATCGGAGCAGCGTCCTACAATTACACAGTTTCCTTTTGCAGCCAGTTCTTTTACCACTTTGGATTCTGCCTCGTAGATCTTATCCTTTGGCGCTTCCTCGTCTACCTGTGCGTACATATACATCTGATTTACCAGATCATACAGGAAACTGCTGGTCATCATTTCCTCGTTTTTCCGAATGAATTCCGGTGTATATCCGGTCGTTCCGGCAGTCATTTCAATGATTTCCTGATCATAAAAAGCAAACCCAAGTTTTTCTGCAAGTGCCTGTCCGATGTCGTGTCCGCCGCTTCCGAACTGTCTGCCGATCACGATGACATTACGCTGTGCAGTTTCACCGTCAGGCTGTACCTGAACTCCACTTTCTGTATTCTCTCCGGTGTATTCTTCCGGAAACAATATCGGTTTCACAAATGCAAGTTTTTTGCCGAGTACTCGTGCAATAAATCCAACCAGAAGTGCCGCGATGATCGTACCTTCACGCACTCCGTTAAGACGTCCTGTAAATACAAATGAAAGGATCGCAGCAATCACTGACATTGACACATCGAAACAGACTTTTGTTGTTCCGAAGTTTGTTTTCCATGTCAAAACAATTGCGCGTACAAAGGATTCTCCCGGCAGCATGACAACGTCTGCCAGTACTTCCATGTACACACCAAATCCGAGGATCAGACATCCGATCAGCAGATAAATGATCTTCATAATATATGCCTGTGGATTTACCCATGCAAACAAAAGCATTGTCAGATCGATAAAATATCCAAAAACAACAGATACCGGAATCTGCAAGACATGTTCCAGTTTGAAGTTCTTACGCAGGATCAAAAGTTGCAGTAAGATCAGAAAAATACTGAAAAATATCGTAAAGTTTCCCAGTGTAAACGGAAAACTTAAACTCAATACATATGGTATTGAAGAGATCGGTGACGTTCCCAGACTTGCCTTCGTGATCAGGCTGACGCCAAGTGAATTCACAAAAAGTCCTATCAGAAAGATCACATATCTTTTTAATTTGTTCATTTGTTACTTCCTTCTTTCCCTTTATCTTCACAGCCTGCCTCTGACAAATTGCTGTAAATTTTATGATAAACGCGCATGAAATCCTCGGCATCTTCTTCCGAGATGTCTTTCCACGCAGCATTTTCAATTTCATTAAAAACTTCCTCTACCAGTTTCTGACTTTTCTTACCGGACTCTGTCATGAAGATGTGAAATGTTCGCCGGTTTCCGTTGAGTGTCTGGCGCTCAATCAGTCCCTTTTCTTCCATACGGTTCAGAATCGAAGTCAGTGATCCTGCCTCGATCAGACAGCCCGCCGCGATTTCTTTCTGGCTGGCTCCGTCATGGTCTTTCAGATAATCCAGTACTTTAGGCTGTCCAAGCGTAAGTCCCGAAGCTTTCACACGCTCCAGCAATCGCTTCTGGATCAGCATCTGATTCGCCATTGTCAGATAATGCAATGATGTATCCATATCATTTCCTCTTCCTTTCGGGCAAAAAATAAAATAGTTATAATCCTAAACGTTTGAATTATAACTATTTTATATAAAAATGTCAATATTGTAAACTCACAACCTCTACAGCCCGAATCTCTTCTGCACGATCTCAGCAAGTATTTCCGCTGTTCCTCTGACTCCCAGCATACTGGAATCGATCATGATCTGTTTGCTGTCCGGATCTCCCGGGGCATACTTTGCATAGCGTTTGTGGTATGCGGTTCGCGCCTTATCGACCTTATAGATCATTTTTGTTGCTTCTTCCGGTTTCATCTTGAGTACTTCCACACAGTTTTTATAACGTGCATCTACAGGAGCATAAATATATATATTCAAAACATTTCTGTGATCACGGAAAATATAATCGGCACATCTTCCTACAATAATACAGGATTCCTTTTCTGCCATCTCACGGATGACCTGTTTCTGTACATTGTAGATTTCATCCTGCTTCGCAATCGAATCAGAGCCTAGCGGAAGCAGCATGGAAAAAAGATTTGTACTGTATGTTTCCTCATGTTCACTTATTTTTGACACCGGAAGACTCATTTTCTTTGATGTTTCTTCCACGATGTCTCTGTCATAATATTCGATTCCAAGTATCTCTGACATCTCCCGGGCGATCGGACGTCCCAGGCTTCCAAACTGTCTTGTGATCGTAACAATATATTTCTTCTCTGCCATAACAGCTCACCTCATCCCTAACTGTTCAGAATTCTTGAAAGAAACGCTCTTGTTCTCTCGTTCTTAGGATTTGTAAACATTTCCGAAGGTTTTCCCTCTTCTACTACATATCCGTCTGCCATAAAAATAACCCGATCTGCCACATCACGGGCAAATCCCATCTCATGAGTAACCACGATCATTGTCATACCCTCTTTTGCCAGATCTTTCATAACATTTAACACTTCACCAACCAGCTCCGGATCCAGTGCCGAAGTCGGTTCATCAAAAAGAAGTGCCTTTGGTTCCATGGCAAGCGCACGGGCAATCGCAACTCGCTGCTGCTGGCCACCACTCAACGTAGACGGTCTGTTGTTCGCTTTGTCCGCCATGTTGACTTTGCCGAGCAGCTCCATGGCTTTTTCTTTTGCTTCTGTTTTATTTTTCTTTTTTGTAAGCACCGGTGCCAGCATCACATTTTCGAGAACGGTTTTCATCGGAAACAGATTAAATCTCTGAAAGACCATTCCTACTTCCTCACGAAAATCTCTCAGTTTCATTTCCCCACCGGTAATGCTCTTTCCATCATATTCAATCTCTCCTGCTGTAGGCGTTTCAAGCTGATTAATGCAGCGAAGCAATGTACTTTTGCCGGAACCGGAAGGTCCGATGATACAGACAACTTCCCCTTCTGCCACATCAATATTTACATCTCTCAGCACTTCGAGATCATCAAATCTTTTCTGTAAATTCGAAATTTTGATCATATGCCTTTACCCCCTGATTCTTCTTTCTACCTGCTTCTGCAAAATAATAAGAATCGATATCAGCACAACATAAAAAATCGCGCCTGTCGTATAAGCCTGAATCGTCTTGAAACTGATGGCAGCATAGTTCTGAATCTGTTTTGTGATCTCATTTACAACAATAACAGACAGAAGTGCCGTATCTTTTACAGAAATAATAAACTGGTTAAACAATGCAGGCAGCATCGAACGAAACGCAGGCGGAATGATCAGATGAATCATTGTCTGCATCGGAGTCAGACCAAGCGACAGTCCCGCTTCTTTCTGGCCCGGATCAATACTGTCAAGCGAACCTCTGACGATCTCAGCAATAAATGCACCGGAATTGATCGTAATGACAATAATACCCGCCGTATTACTGCTCAGATCCACACCCGTCATCTTCGGAATGACAAAATAAACATACAGAGCCTGCACGATCAGTGGTGTGGCACGGATGATCCATATATATACTCCTGCAACTGCTCTGGCAATACGGCATTTTGTCTGGAGCGCAAATCCAGCCAGTGCACCCAGCAGAAATCCCAGCAAAATACCAACTACCGCAATATAAATCGTTACTTTTAACCCACGAAATAACATGGGAAGCAAGACACTTAAAAAACTTAAATCCATAGGGTAATCCCCCTCTTTCTTTTCGGAAATGCCACGAGCTGTCTGCCGTTACCCGACAGACAACCCCTGTTCTTTCCTTTATTTTATTATTGGAATTACTCAAGCCATTCTGTAACCAGTTTGTCAATTGTTCCATCATCCGTCAGCTCCTTGATCGCCTGAGTAAATGTATCTACGATGCCTTCGTTTGCTTCTGCACAGTCTCTGGAAACAGCGATTGCATATGGTGCCTGGCCCTGATTAAATTCATCACCAACTACCTCAAGTTTTGTTCCTTCTGTTGTCTTTACATAATAAGCAGCTCCCGGGCCATCCTGCAGAACTGCATCTACTTTGCCCTGCTCCAGAGATTCATATGCAGTAGTGATCGTATCGTGAACTTCCAGTCTGCTTTCATCAATTCCTGCATTTGTACAGTACAGATGAGATGCGGTTCCCTTTTCTACTGCAATCTTATAATCTCCTTTTGTAAGAGAATCAATATCTGTGATTTCTTTCGGTGATGTTTCTTTGTTGATCATAACTACCTGTCCTGAATCACAGTAAGTTTCGGTAAAGTCCATAACCTCTTTTCTTTCATCTGTTGCACACAGAGCTGCCATACCAAAATCAAGCTTTCCTTCTGCAAGAGATGTCGTCAGTGCGGAATAATCCATTACCTGAATATCTCCGTCAATTTCAAATCCCAGATAATCTTTTAATGCATTCATCAGATCAAGGTCAAATCCGATCAGTGTAGTTCCATCCGTATCATAATAAGTAAAAGGAGCAAAAAGTGCGGTGGTACCAAAGGAAAGTTTGACACCTTCCAGTGCACCTTTTACAGATTCAGAGGAATCATCTGCTGCAAATACGGTAGCATTCATACCAATTGCCATCATAGCCGATAATCCGATTGCCATCATTTTTTTCACTACTTTTTTGTTCATAATAATATCCTCCTTTTGTCCGGGAAAAGAACAATTTCCATTACTTTTTATGTAACAAAAAAGGCGCTCACTTGTTTTAAGTGAACGCCGTTGTTCTTGTCCGTCGGTTTATGGTGAGTATCTTAGCAGTACTCCGTGTGATTGTCAACACTTATGACCCCAATGATTTTTTATGGTTTTTGGAATGTAAATAACAAATTGTAATGACCCGGATACCCAAAAGGCCTTTTATGAATATCATGCAGAATCGTAATGTACAAATTGTCGTTTGCGTATTGCCAATGTCATAAGCATCCGTTATAATTGGTGCAACCAACGGAGGTAACTCTTATGAACCACATAGGAGTCGCCTCCGTTTTTTATTTATAACAGAAAGGAGAGATTGTCTATGGAATTTGTCTTTGCTCTGAAGCAGAATGTCGGTGCTCCATCCGTACCGCTGGTACACGAGGGAGAACAGATCCAAAGAGGTCAGCTCATCGCTTCCAAACCAGCCGGAGCTCTCGGAACCTATCTTTATTCCAGTATTGATGGAAAGGTAAAATCCATAACCGATGCTCAGATTATTATAGAAGAATCAAATACCGATTTTCAAAAATACGTTCCATTAAAAAAAAAGCTTCCCGGTGAACTGATCGAGGAAGCAGGCATTGTCGGACTTGGCGGTGCAGGGTTTCCCACCTCTGTAAAATTAAATGCAGACTTCAAAGGAAACGGAACTGTTATCGTCAACGCAGCCGAATGTGAACCGATTCTTTCCCATAATATAGAAAGGATCGAGCAGGAACCGGAAAAAATTCTGAAAGGTCTCGCAATTGTTATGGATCTGGTCCATGCCTCGCGTGGCATTATCGCGATCAAAGGAATCCATACCAAAGCCATTCAGTCTCTTGAAAAAAATATTTCTGATGAAAAAG
>CAKROE010000073.1 GCA_934371915.1 uncultured Blautia sp.
TTGCCTGTCCTTATTTTTGTTAAATCCCCTATTTTCTTTCTCATCTGCATCATCCTTACAAATCCGAATTTGCATTTCCTTTCCTTTTATTACTCTTATAATGAATTTCCTTCATAGTCTTGACATACAATTTAATTATGTTATCATTAATGATAGTCAACTTGTGACGGATTAAAGCTGGGTTCCCGAATGGGAGTAGGCATCTTAATTGCTTAGAATCCTTTGCTCCTGGGGTTGACTATTTTTTTGTCAATTTTTGTTTCAAATCATCAAGTATTGTATCTGGTGCCTTTTTTATTTCATCATATATGAAATCAATTGCCTGCTGTGAATAACTATATTGTGGTTGAGCAGATATCTGATATGTAAAACACATTCTCTCATTTTCCTTTAATCCAAAATACGCTGTAAAATTTTGAAAATGATACCTGTTTAATTCAGCTTCTTTCCCATTATACAACATTGTGATTTTGTCTTTCTTCAAACGCTTGTTTATTTCTCTAATACATGCTTTTGCATTATATTTATGTGTCTCGTTCGGATTTTTTATTTCTTTAATCAATCTTACTCCGTCTTTGGCCTCTTTTTCTATGTGATAGAATTCTGTAGCTTCCTCTCTTTTCTTAGTTGCATAATGATAATGCTCCACTTTAATCGCAAAAGCACTATTATTTTCTTCCATTAGCGGTTGTAAAGAATTATTTACTGAAATCAAACGTTCTGCAACCTGTTTTTCATATTTTCCTCTTATTTCAGTTTCATCTAAAGATTTTAACCTTACTGACAAAGTAATAAAATTTTCAGGAATCACCTGGGTCATATCAACATTATGAAAATCCATCATCTTATCTACAAAATTAAACACACACGCCTGCAGTAAAGAAACATATACCGCTTCATATTCTTCTGTAATAAAATGTGTACTTGTATTCCTTAATTCAATAACTTTTTCCAGATTTTTACGCAAAGGAGCTTTTTCATTTGTAAACACTTTTTGAACACAACGCTCTAAAGTGATTGTACGATTTGGTTTATCCGGAAAATATATAGATTTCTCTCCAAATTTTTTTATCATATATGCTTTCAGCATCAATTCCCATGCATTACAGATAAAAAAACTAAATCCCTCTAATCTATACTTAATTGATGGTTTATTATATATTTCAATCGCTAATATAAAAGCTTCTTTAGCTTTATCTATCAATTGTTCCTGTACTGTCATTTTATACCCCTATATGTTTAATAATTTCTCCAAATCATCCATCTTTTTCCCGATCTCCATTTCAATCTCACGGATATTCGCCATAATTTCCGATGTCGGTGGATATTCGACCGGTACATATTCAATTTCTTTGTATTTATTAATACTCAGATCATAATCTTTCTCAACGATGTCCTGTTTCGAAACCATGAAGGATTTGTCTGTGCGTTTTCTATCTGCTTCTTTATCTAAATTTCGGAATCTTTCGATGATATCCGGAATATCATTTTCTGCAGTCGGAACTCGTTTATCATCCAGACTGAGTCCATCTGCTGTCATATCATAGAACCACACATTATCAGTTCCACCATGTTCAGTTTTTGTAAATATAAGAATAGCAGTCGACACCCCTGCATACGGTTTAAATACACCGGAAGGCATTGAAATAACTGCCTCTAGTCTCTGGTTTTCCACAATTTCTTTTCGAATACTTTTATGGGCTTTGGATGAACCAAACAGTACGCCATCTGGAACGATACATGCACATCTTCCGCCTATCTTCAGCATGCGAAGAAATAGTGCCAGAAATAGCAATTCCGTTTTCTTTGTCTTGCAGACTTTAAGCAAATCTCCCGATACCGACTCAGCATCAAGACTTCCCTTAAATGGCGGGTTGGCAAGTATTAGTGAATACTTATCCTTATCCTGATTCTGGTCTGATAAACTGTCTCTGTATTCAATAAACGGATTATCAATTCCATGTGTCATCATATTCATGGCTCCAATGCGGAGCATTGTTCTGTCCATGTCATATCCATGAAACATATGATTCATATAATGATCTTTTTTCTGTTTATCAAAGAAAATCTCTTCTTTTCTCTTTTCTTTCAGGTATTCTCCTGCTGCAACAAGAAATCCCGATGTTCCGCAGGCCGGATCGCAAATCACCTCATCACTTGATGGATCCATCATTTCTACCATCATACGAATGATATGTCTTGGAGTTCTGAACTGACCATTCAGACCAGACTGTGCAATTTTGGATAAAAGATATTCATAGACATCTCCTCTTACATCTGCCGTCTGAATTTCATTCATCATTATATATATTTCGTCTAATGAATCCACTACCTTCGATAAAACAAGTGGTGTTGGCAGTTTAAAAATTGCATCATCCATATATTTGGAATACGCACTGTTCTTATCACTGTGTAATTTTTTTATAAAAGGAAATACCCATTCCTGAATTACAGAATACATTCTGTCAGCAGGAAAATCGTGAAATACCGACCACTTAAGCTGTGCGCCATCAATCGTTCTTTCTCCAATTTTTACTTCATCCGCAAAAATACTCTGATATGGAAGTCCGAGCATTGCACTTTCTTTTGCTCTTGTATTATCTGAATCATCCAGATCATGAATAAACATCAGATAAGTAATCTGCTCAATTACCTCAAGTGGATTTACCAGACCACCGGAAGCAAAAATATCCCATAAACTGTCAATTTTATTTTTTAATTCACCTGTAATCATTTCGTTTCCTCTTTCCACATGTACTTTGTATAACGTCCCCCGCCGATTTTTTGTATTTCCCCATTCTTCAATAAATCTGCCAGAGTTCTCTGTATTGTTGTATCGCTTATATCCGGATTCATTTCCATTAATTCCGATTTTGTGATCATACCTATATGATTTTTCATTATTTCACGGATACGATCTGGTTTTGATAAATCGGAATCTGTTACTAGTTTTACCCTGGTCTCAAATTCTCTATAAGCATTTATAATAACTCCAAGCATGTAATTCACAAAAGGCTTGTAATCATTTTGATTTTCATGCCAATTTATAGAACTGTCCTGAAGTACTTCGTAGTAAGTTTCCTTCGACTCTTCAATGATTTTTTCAATACTGATGTATTTACCCACAATAAAACCCGACTGATATAATAAAAGCAGCGTAATCAGCCGACTCATTCTTCCATTTCCGTCATTGAATGGATGAATACATAAAAAGTCCAAAACAAACATAATATCCAAAAGCAACGGATCCACTTCTTCCTTTGCCGCACGAAATGCTTTACACAACTTATCTATTGAAGCCGGAGTTTCCCATGCTGCTACTGGTCTGAAACGAATATATTCATTTCCCTCCATATCCATCTCTCGAATAATATTATCTGCAGTCTTAAATGTTCCCCCATCTACATTTCCAAGAAATTTATATAAATCTCTGTGTAATTGCAGAAGATAATTTGCGTTTATCGGAATATAGTCATAACTCTCATGAATTGTATTCAATACATCCCTATATCCAGCTATTTCAGATTCATCACGATTTCGTGGAGTTGTTTTTGCCTGTACCAGATTCTTTAATCTGTCATTCGCTGTCGAAATGCCTTCAATCCGGTTGGACGCTTCTGTACTTTGAACTTTTGCAATTTCTACCAGCTCATTGAGTTCATCCTTGTGAGCTTCAATAAACAACCTCTGTTCACCCTTATATTCATGAATAAGAGTAAGTTTTTTGACTATTTCCGGTGTCAATAATTTCTTCCATTTTTCTTTGTAATTATAATCCCTCATCCGATTGCTCCACCATTTTTATTTTAGTCATTTCTATCCTATATTGCTTACGTAATTATATTCATACTACAATAATTCAATTTCGTCGTCAACAGTTTTAATTTAGTCATTTTTATATATTTTGACTAAATTAAATTTTAAATGACGTAATTGAAATTTTTTTATTTTAATAAAAAACAACTCCGGCAAAAGTCATCAAAGGCTCACCTGTGGCAATACCTCCTGACATTCCTTACCGAAGTCGTTCTATTATAAGTATCTGCACTTATATTAAAATTTCTATTATATATTTAAATTAAAATTCTTCCATCTTCTCCATAATATGTTCACTGCTTTTTATGGAAATCCTCAGGCAGCCAACGCATACAAGCACCATCCCAACTGCGATCACCACTCCATTCCGGGCGAAGGAAAAATCCTCCACATTTCCGTTTATATGAAGCTTCTGCAGTATTTCATTACACAAAGCAATGACTGCAAAAACAGCAACGGCAAGACCTCCCATAAGAATTCTTCCTCTGTCTCCGTATTTCAGTCTCAACGGCAACATCAATGCCAGACACAATATTGCGCAGCAAAAAACAGCGCCCGCACTTACCAGTAATTCCATATTAACCTTCCTATAAACCAGCATACTGATCAACAAAGAAATTACTCCAAGCACTGCAGTCAGGCCAATACAGAACAGATATTTTTCCCGGACATATTCTCTGCGTGTCACAGGCAGTGCCAAAAGGAATTGCATCCCGTGATCTAATGTATCATAAGAAATCGTTCCGGCAGACAGTCCAATGCTCACAAACATCATATATGCAGTAAAAAAGCTGCCACCATCCATACTTTTGCCACTGAACAAATATATCACTCCTATAAAAAACAGGACTCCCCACATTTTGATGTTTAATCTTGCCAGTTCCAGATCTTTCCGCAATAATCCTCTCATATCCTTTCCCCCTTCACAAGCATAGCGATTACTTCATCTATATTTCCTTTTTCATTGACGATCATTGGATAATTTTCCAGATAATAGGCTCTCTGATCCGTCAGGCAGCTGTATCCGAAGGAGTCTTTTCTGACACGAAGAAGATATTCTTTATCAAGTCCGGTAAATTCGTGCTCCGACATTTTGAGCAATCCATATTCTTCCATAATGCGGTCTGTCTCTTCATGTAGTACTATTTTTCCCTTATCGATCATGTACAGATCATCACAAAAATGTTCAAGATCTCCGGAAATGTGAGAGCTGATCACGATCGAACGTCCCGAAACTTCCATGTATTCCCGCAGAAGATCCAGGATTTCTTCTCTGGCAATCACATCCAGGCCTGCCGTCGGCTCGTCAAGAATCAGAAGACGGCTGTCGTAGCTGATTGCCAGCAGAATTTTCAGTTTGGCCTTCATTCCGGTAGAAAACTCTTTTATTTTTTTCTTCTGTGGAATATGAAAGTACTCACACCGTCTGTGAAACTGTTCCGGCTCAAAGTCCGGGTAAAATTCCTGCATGATTCTGCCCACCTGCTGCACTGTCAGGTATTCCGAAAAACCGCTGTCTGAAAAAACAGTTCCAAGCTTTTGCCTGTCTTCTGCACTCAGCTCTCCCGCTTTTTTCCCAAACACTTTCACGTCTCCTGCGTCCGGCCGGATTAAGCCCAGCATCAGTTTAAATGTCGTACTTTTACCGGCTCCGTTTGCACCGATCAGGCCTGTCACTCTGTTTTCCGGTATCTGCATATCCAGTTCAAGTGTAAAATCCCCATATTCTTTCTTCACATGATCCAACTGTATTAACATTCCCCATCCTCCATTATAATCTGAAATGTTTCGAAGATTTCCTGTGCGGTCAGTCCTCCGATCCGCGCTTTGCGCACTGCTGCTTCCAGTTCTTTTTCCAGTTCCCTTCGCCGCTCTTCCATCAGAAGTTCCTGATTCGTAGCTGCAATAAAACTGCCTTTTCCATGGACCGTTACCACCAGCCCTTCCGCTTCCAGACTGTCATATGCTTTTTTTACCGTAAGTGCACTGATCTTTAAGTCCCTGGACAGTGCCCTCACTGACGGAAGTGCCTCTCCCGAAACAAGCGTTCCATTGATTATTCCAGCCTTGATCTGTGCGATAATCTGCTCATAAATTGGTTCCATGGAAGTATGATTGATGATCAGGTTCATATCCATCCCTCCTTGATAAACAGTATATAACAGCATAGTACTGTTGTCAACTGTTATATACTGTTTACTCATATTAATTTCATCTCAATACAATTTTCTCAAAAAGCAGCGTAGTAATTTTCTATAACCAACATAAAAAGCCTCTCTCTATCTGCTCTGTGATAGAAAAAGGCTTTATCCTGCTTTGAAGCAATTGCTTCTTAATATTTAATTTTTCTGGTCTCACCCTTCAGATATCTGTGCTTGATATAATGAAGCATTTTTTCTTCTCCATGATCATTCAGGATACGAAGAAGCGCCTCCAGTTCCTTCCTGGTCTGTGGATGGATAAACCAGAGCTTTTCTTTACTTTTCAGGAAATAATCCAGCGGCTGGCTGTCATCATAAGCATCCCCAAGATAGTTTCTGGATGCACTGATACGGTCGACTACCATCTCAGCTACGTATTTTCGTGGCATCTGTGCACCCATGATGACATGTTCCCCGTCAATGGAATAATCTACCCAATGTTCAAAGTGATGTTTGTTTCGACCTTTATGATGCAACCAGGAAGTAGATACACCGATATCTTCTCTCTCTGCATTATTCGGACTTCTCGTTCCCTGATAGTATCTGCATCCGACAAGAAATTCTGTCGGAGAATACTTTGAAAGATCGTGAAGTAATCCCTGCTTATATAACCCTATACGAAAACAATATTTCATTACGAGCAGTTTATGCCTCGTTATCGTTTTGAAGTGCAGCCATGGATGCATGCTCTGATTCCTCCTGCCTTGCTGTCAGCACCACGATCGTCCGTGGATTGATCTTAACAGATTTTTTGTATGGTTCTGCCTGTTCTCTGAACCACGGTTCTCCCGTCTCGGAAGTGTCTGCTATCTTTTTCCAGACCATACCTTCCGGAAGATTCGGAAGTGCAATGTTTCGTTTTTCCCAGTGAAAATTCATTCCTATATAAAGGAAATCATCTTCTGTGCCATCCTCCTTCTGCGCATAAGCCCCACAGTACATGATACCGAGAAGTCGGCTCGTGTTGTCGCGGTTCAAAAACCATGCACGCTCCCCGTGCACAGAAACATCCGGGAAACCTTTTGCCATATAATCTACTCCACGCATTTCTTTCAGCATATGAAGAATCGGATGATTTTTACGAAAAGCGATTGCCTCTTTTACAAAAGATGAAAGTCCGGTATGTCTTCTGGCATTTTTCCAGTCGGTCCATCCGGTCGGATTGTCCTGACACCATGCATTGTTGTTACCAGCCTGTGAATTGGCAAATTCATCTCCGCCATAGATCATTGGCGTACCCTGGCCGAGCAGCAGCATCAGGAAAGCATTTCGCATCTGCTGTTCCCGCATCCTGCGGACCGCCGTCTTTCGCGTACTGCCTTCTACTCCGCAGTTCCATGAATAATTAAACTCACTGCCATCCCGGTTATCCTCGCCATTCGCCTCGTTGTGACGATAATTATAGGAAACTGTATCATACAGCGTAAAACCATCCTGTGCTGCCATATAATTGACTGTGCCAAAATTTCCGGTATTTCTTCTCATATGAAACTCTGCACCGGAGATCATTCCCTCATCACTCTTGAGAAAACGTCTCATATCCAGCATAAATCCCGCGTTATACTCTGCAAGCATATTTTCTGCATCCGCTTCTCCTGAAACATTAGAAAACAGCTTTTTTGTTCCATAAAGAATCGGATCACGCTCGATCACATCCTGCTGCACTCCATCTCCCAGCAAATGAAAACCATCTACATGATAGTAAAGTTTCCAGAACCACAGGGAGCGTGTCATCTGTAAGGAGGGAGTTCCCTTAGGGAAATACATTTCCATGATACACTCGATTCCTGCTTTGTGCAGTGCACGAACCATATCCCGGAATTCTCTGTCCGGTTCTTTCGTGGCACAGTAAGATTCTTTCGGTGCAAAATAAAATCCCCGGGTATATCCCCAGTAGTTTACCCTGTCATCGGATTTCTTACGAACTGCCAGATTTGCAGTATCTGCCTGTACGCATTCCTGAAATTCATATGCCGGCATCAGTTCCACCGCATTGATTCCAAGCTCTTTCCAGTACGGGATCATTTCGATAAGCCCTGCAAAAGTACCTCTTTTGCGAAGTGCAAGTTTTGCCTGTCTGGTGTAGCCACGCACATGTACTTTATAAAGGAGCATTTCACTGTACGGAATCTCCGGTGCGGTATCTCCCTCCCAGTCATATTCTTTCTCTGAAAGAAATGCACAGCGAACTTCATGTTCATCTTCCGATAACGGTGCACCAAATTTTTCCCGTCCACGGATCACACATGCAAACGGATCCTGTATGATTTTTCCGTCTATACGGAAATTATATTCATATCGTTCCGGTTTCAACCCGGTTACCAGCATCGCGCACATCCTGCCGGTGCGATACTCCTCTGTAAAAGGAAGCTCTGTCTCCGGCTCCGCAGCACCTCTTCGGTATAATACCAGCGAAGCTTCTGTATCACACGGAACCTCTACTGCAAAATTAATTCCGTTTTTCTTTTTGTTTACACCGGGGACTACCGGATCTCCCTTATACGCACAGATTCTGTTCTTTTTTTCCATTCCCGGTTCTCCTTGTCACTTTATTTCGCTCAGATCCATTATTTCTCAAAATCAATATCCAGCTCTACCGGACAATGATCTGAGCCCATGATTTCTGTATGGATCGATGCATCCTGAAGTCTGTCTTTCAACGACGGAGATACAATAAAATAGTCGATTCTCCATCCGGCATTCTTTTCACGTGCCTTAAATCGATAAGACCACCAGGAATAGATTCCTTCTTTATCCGGATAAAAATAGCGGAAAGTGTCAATAAATCCGCTTTCCAGCATACGTGAAAAGCATGCTCGTTCTTCATCGGTAAAACCTGCATTTTTGCGGTTGGTCTTCGGATTCTTCAGATCGATCTCCTGATGTGCCACATTCATATCACCGCAGCAGATCACCGGCTTCTTTTCCTGCAATTTCAGAAGATAAGCCAGAAAATCCCGTTCCCATTCCATTCTGTATTCCAGGCGGCGCAGTTCACTCTGGGAATTCGGCGTATATACTGTAACAAAATAAAATTCTTCAAATTCAAGTGTGATCACACGGCCTTCTTTGTCGTGTGCTTCTATCCCGATTCCGTTCACTACCGACAATGGCTCTTTCTTCGTAAATACGGCTGTGCCGGAATACCCTCTGCGGTTCGCATAATTCCAGTACTGGTGATACCCCGGAAGCTCCAGTTCCACCTGTCCCTGCTGGCATTTCGTCTCCTGCAGACAGAAAATATCTGCATCCAGCTCCTTAAATCTATCCTCAAAGCCCTTTGTAATACAGGCTCTGATTCCATTTACATTCCATGAAATCAATTTCATTGTCTCATTTACTCCTTCAAATCGATCAAATGTCTGATATTTCCATTATACATGATTCACGATACAGTTTAAACACATTTTTTTATTTTCTTCTCACGCATTTTCTCTGTCTTTTCTCCGGCATTTTTGCTTTCCCGTTGTATTCGCTTCTGTTATCTGTTAAAATAGACTGATAATGAAAACAAAGTGAGGAAAATCAAATGAGTGACGAACTGAAAAATGGCTGTGCGCCAAGCGACTGTGCTTCCTGTGGACTGGACTGCGGCAGCAATTCTTCCACCGAAAGCCACAATACCATCACCCTGACTCTGGACGATGACACAGAGATCGAATGCGCGATTCTGACTGTCTTCCCGGTAGATGCCCAGGAATATATTGCCCTGCTTCCACTTGACGAAAACGGACAGAATCAGGACGGAGAAGTTTATCTTTACAAATTCTCCCGTACCGAAAAAGGTGATCCGGTTCTTGCAAACATTGAATCCGATGACGAATATGCAAAAGCTGCCGAAGCTTTTGATATTGTACTGGACAATGCACGTAAAGCAGAAGCTGCCGGTGCACCGATCGAATAATTTATTTTATCTTAAAGAAAACGGAGGTTTCCGCCATTATCGGCTGAAACCTCCATTTTAATTACGTCTTATTTCTTTTCTGTGGTGCTTCCGAATCCACCATTGCGGATGCCGGTTGCATCATCGTCTACTGTAATTCCGTATTCCACAAAAATCCCCTGCATAAAGCCTGTACCGGCTGTAATACTGACCGTCTTATCTTCATTGCTGTCATTTGTGATCTTTGCGAAAATATGACCTTCATTATCTGAATAGAAATAATCACTATCGATGATACCGACAGTATTGTTTAACTGCAAACGGAATTTGAATCCAAGTCCGCTTCTCGGATAACATTTCAGTACCCAGTCCTGTTCCATCTCCACACGGATACCGGTCGGGACCTTTGCAGTCTCTCCCGGCGCCAGTGTAATATCAACAGGTGCAAAAAAATCATATCCGGCACTTCCGGCGGTTGCCCTTAATGGAAGACGGATGTTTTCGTAAACAGATGAAATTTCTGCCTCATCTGCTGTCGGAAAAGTATCTTTCCAGTCCTTTGCAAACTGCTCAGAACTTACTTTGTGAAATTTTGCGATTCGTCTCATACTGCCTCCTGTGCCTCATTATATATCAGGTATTCTGCTTTTGATCTGCAATCTCATCTTGCTTAATTTGCACAATGTAAAACAATTTTCCCCTCGCGAAGCGTCGCGGGAACATCAATGACACGCTGATTGGAAGATCCTTTCCATCGAAGAGAGGTATCTGCTTTGTCAACCTGAAACTCTCCGTCTACACAGACATCCAGATACTGTACGACTGCTTCATTCTGAATTTCTTCCCATGTAGAGCCGGTATACAGCCAGATTGTCTTGTCCGGATATCTTTCACGGATTTTTTTTGCAAAAGCAGTAACTGCCGAAATGTTCGATGGATGCAGTGGATCACCTCCTGAGAAGGTGATCCCACTGATATAGTCTTTATCCAGTTCTGTAAATATCTCGGCTTCCTCCGCTTCTGTAAATGCAAGTCCACCGTTTGGATCCCAGGTAATCGGGTTCTGGCAATCCCGGCAGCAGTGATTGCAGCCGGCAACCCACAGTACAACCCGAAGCCCGTCTCCGTTCAGCATATCATCTTTGGTTATATTATGATATCTCATATTTATGCTTCTTCCGGTACATCCTTAATACTGAAACTCATTCTTCCCATCTTGTCTTTACCAAGGCAGATAACTTTTACCTTGTCACCAAGAGTCAGAACATCTTCTACACGGTTGATTCTGTGATCGCTGATCTTGGAGATATGAACCATACCTTCTTTGCCAGGAGCAAACTCAACGAATGCACCAAATTCTTTGATGCTTACAACAGTACCTTCAAAAATCTGTCCTGCTTCGAAATCTGTTGCGATCGTCTTGATCATTTTCTTTGCTTCATCCATACCGTGCTGGTCAACACCGCAGATAGATACTGCTCCTTCATCTGTAATGTCAATCTGTACACCTGTACGCTCGATGATCGCATTGATGGTCTTTCCTCTCTGACCTACTACATCACCGATCTTCTGAGGATCGATCTGGATCTGAACGATCTTCGGTGCATATTTGTTTACATGATCACGAGGCTCTGCGATACATTTTTCCATAACCTCTGTGAGGATGTACTCTCTTGCTTCTTTTGTTCTGCGGATTGCTTCTTCTACGATCTGT
>CAKROE010000074.1 GCA_934371915.1 uncultured Blautia sp.
GATTTTCCGTAAGGATTCCCTCAGGATGATCGGCTTTTACGGTTTCTTCACGGTCTCCGATACGCACCAGAACACATTTTGTCTCTGCATCCAGTACGGTAAATCCGTTATTTGTGCTGTCTTTCATATCTTCTTCTGTTGCAAACAATGTGAATTTGTCTTTATATGGTGCACCTGCATACTGACAGAAAGAGCGACAGTTTCCACATTCATTGCACATATAGTCTACGTGAAGGATCTGCAGTAACTCCATATCCGGCACTTCGATCAGCACATTTGCACGGTTTGGACATACATCGGCGCAGTTTCCACAAACGCGTTTATGTCTGGTAAACTCTTTCTTTTCTCCAACGTCATTCTTTTTCAGGCAGTCAAGAAGAGGTGATTTTTCTTCGGTATGTTTACCGGCCGCTTTCCTGCCTGTTTTGCGATAATGCGCATCTGTAAGTGAATCCTCTGCAAGCTTCTTCAGTGTTTCAACCTGAACCTCTCCACATTTTCCGATTTCACAGCCATCTGCTTTCTCGGCAATTTTGGTCATCCATTTATATCCGCCCGGTTTCAGAAGTACCGTTGCAACTGTAACCGGCCAGATGCCGCAGTCCACGATCTGATCAATGTTTTTCTGATCTGCCCCTCCCGAAAAAGACATCGGAAGTTTTCCGTCAAAAGATTCCGCAAGTCGTGCCGCAACTGAAATAGAAAGCGGGAACAATGCCTTGCCGGACATGTACATTTCTTCTCCCGGAAGTTCCTGCCTCTTAATATCAACAGGAAATGTATTGGTCAGCTTCACTCCGAAAGAAAGACCTTCCTGTGCAGCGGTTTCCAGCAGACGTTTCAGCATCGGAACTGCGTCCTCATACTGCAGGTCATCTTTAAAATGGAAATCCGTAAATGCCATATAATCATAGCCAAGATCATCCATTGCCTTTCTTACAAATTCATAGCCGAGAAGTGTTGGGTTACATTTTACATAGGTGTTGATATGCTTTTCTTTCAGAAGATACATCACGATATTTTCAATTTCCTGCGGCGGACATCCATGCATTGTGGAAAGTGTGATCGAATTGCAGATTTCTGCAGGGATCGCCTCGATATCTTCTTTTGTCACATGTTCAAAAAGACTGATATGCTCCCGTAACCACTGTTTACACTCTTTAAAGATTGCTGTATCTCCGGCATCTTTCATCCCTTCAATAAAGTCATCAATTTTTTTGTCTTTAATGCCCTCAAGGTTGTAACCACAGGACATGTTGAACTGGAATCCGTCCGGACTTCCAAGTCCGAATTCTTTTGCGATCACATGAATCAGGATCCAGCCTTTAATATACTCTTCCATTGCCTGCGGTACATAAAGTTCCGTCGACCATTCACAGTTGTATGCTTCATCTTCTGCCACGATACATGGCTTCGGGACACATGCAGAAAGCTCCGGTCCATCCATTTTCTGTACGGTTTTTAATTCAAAAAATCTGGCACCTGCAACATAGGCTGCGACAAGATTCTGTGCAAGCTGTGTATGCGGACCTGCTGCCGGTCCTACCGGATTTTCGAGTTTTCTTCCGAATATTTCGATTGTTTTTGACTGATCAGCCACATAGGCTTTCTGAATGCCAAACACCTGTCCTGTATTTTTATATTCGCTTAAGATCCATTCCATCAACTGTCCAAACGGAATGCTTTTCATAATATCACTCATATGTATTCCTCCCTGAATTCCTAAATGCTCTCCTGGTCTGCCAGCCAATTATCTGTTTATATCCTCCGCCAGTTCTCTTGCAGCCTGACGGCAGTCTGCCATGATTTTCTCCTCATCGCATACCAGCACTTCACGATCCTTCATCAGAATCTCCCCGTTACATACGGTCGTTTGCACCATGCTTCCGTTTACCCCAAACAGAAGATGACTGTTGCAGTTAGATGCATCCATCGGTGTCAGAGGATTATAATCAATTACGATTACATCGGCGGCTGCTCCCGCTTTCAATACTCCAAGCGGTTTCTTAAAATAACGGTTTGCTATCTTTGCATTTCCCTCAAACAACATCTGCGGAATCTCACTCCAGGCTGCCGTCGGATCGCAGAGATGGTGTTTATGCAGAATATTCGCCACTTTCCAGGATTCCATCATATCATGGGTATAACCGTCTGTACCAAGTCCGGTCAGAATGCCCTTATGTACCAGTTCCATCGTCGGAGGACATCCACAGGCATTCCCCATATTTGATTCCGGATTGTGCACTACCATTGTATCTGTCTCTTTAATCAGATTCATCTCGTGTTCATTGATATATATACAGTGTCCGAGAAGTGTCTTCGGTCCGAGGATATTCCAGTCATAAAGACGGTCTACGATACGTTTGCTGTGCTCTTTCAGACACTGGTGCAGATCATAAATCCCCTCTGCCACATGGATGTGGTAACCGACACCTTCCGGCTTCAGTTCATTACAGAGTGCCATCGTTTCATCAGAGATTGTGAAAGATGCATGCATTCCCATCATGGCAGCCAGCATATCACTGTCATCTTCGCTCGCATGTCGGATGAAGTTTACATTCTCCATCACAGATTTCCGTGATTTTTCCATTCCGTCTCTGTCAGAGATTTCATAACAGAGGCAGGTACGGACTCCAAGATCTTTTGCCGCTTCTTCGATCATATACAACGAGCCTTCGATATGCCCAAAACTTGCATGATGGTCAAATACCGTCGTAACACCATTCTTTATAGAATCAATGTATGTCGCATACGCGGAAAGCTTCGTCTGTTCCAGTGTCAGATGACGGTCGATGTTCCACCACATCCCATCCAGAATATCCAGAAATCCTTTCGGGTTGTAGCCGTTGACATTTAATCCTCTCGCAAATGCACTGTAAATATGTTCATGTACATTGATAAAAGCCGGCATGATGACTCCGCCATGTGCATCTGTAAATTCCGCATCCGGATATGTGTTTTTTACTTCTTCTGTTGTCCCCACCATGGTTATGGTGTTCCCATCCATTGCTACTGCTCCATTTTCATAAAAAGCATTGGATGCGTCCCGTGTGATCATTCTTCCGTTTCCGATAATCCGCATATACGTCCTCCCTGCCTTGTGAATTTTTTCCAATCTACAATAAAATTTCCCATAAGTTTTCGGTGTTTTGTACTATATAATGTAACATATTTTCTATATTATTTCAACCTGATTTGCAATTTTCTTTTGGTGTTCAAAAAAATTTTGTATATTTTAAATAAAAAAAACGACGGAACCTTATTCTGCTCCGTCGCTGCTTTTACTATATCATATTTTTATCCTTCTGAAAAGCTATTTTTGCTCTCCCAGAAGCTTCAGATTTCTCCTGTCTTTTTTCCAGAGGACAGGATCCAGTTCCACAAGATAACCGCATCCATTCCCTACATGCCACTCATAAAATTCTTTTTTGGGAAGTACATATTGCTCCATGATATTCATGATCGTGCCTCCATGTACAACCAGTGCCGCCTCTGTAATTTCTTCCCGGATACAGGCAGTCACTGCCCGCTGAAAGCCTTCCAGATTACGAACCGCACATTCCTCTTTGCTTTCACCGCCAGGAAACGCAAGAATTCCATTGCTGTCTATCCATTCCTGATATCTCGAATCACCGGAAAGTTCTTTGTAGTTTTTATTTTCAAATTCCCCGAAATCACACTCTGCAAGCTGATCAATAATCCGTACTTTCGGATCATCAAACAGGATTGCCGCGGTTTCAAGGCATCGCTTAAGCGGACTCACAAACACCGCCTGCGGTTTTGGATATGTAAACTTTCTGAGCAGTTCTCTGCCTTCCTCACACAATGGTTCGTCTGTCACTCCGATGTAACGCTGATATCTGTTTCCTTCCGTCATGCCATGACGGATCAGCCAGATCTTAAGCATCTTTGATCACCGTCCCTATTCCACATACAACTCTCATCACCTGTGTGCTGTATGCTGCAAGTTTCGTACATACTCTGCCAACCGCTTCACGATATGCCCGATCAAATGCATCGATTGGCACAACACCGTATCCCACTTCATCTGATACGAGAAGCACCTGTGGATTAACCTGAATCAGTCGTTCCGCAAGTTCACTGACATCGTTTCCGTTCTTCATTTCTTTTCGGATAAATTCATGAAAACACAAGATGCCCTGTGCGGATGCGATCATCTCCCAGTCAGCATCCGCACCGTTTACCCAGTCAATATCCGGATATATTTTTTTTGCCAGAAGTGTTTTTCCCTGAAACGCTCCCCCTATGATCATCTTCATAATTTTATCCTCACGCCTTATAAAACATCATAACCACCGCCAGCACCAGAGGCATCCACATCTCGCAGAGGCATAGAAAATATCCTGAAAGATCACCGGTCGTACCGCCGAAATATTTCATTGCCTTATATCTGTAAAATGCAAATACCAGCAGGGCCGTCACAAACATGGAAACACCCCATACCGGCTGTATCCAGATCATCACTGCCGCCAGGATCACAAGATAGATTACCAGTGTATTGTGCACTTTTTTATCTTCTGCCTTACGAGAAAACTCTGCGACCGTACCACTTGCATTCGCCTTCGGCAACGTGATCACACCAAGTCCTGAAAGACATCTTGAAACCATATAGCCACATGCAAGAAGGTACATTGCCGTCCGATCGTCTGTTTCTGTAATCTGAGTCATTGTCCCAAACAATACAAAAAAATATACACATGCCGTAATAACAGCAAATGCACCCGCATGTGAATCTTTGAGTATCTCCAGACGTTTTTCTCTGTCACGCCAGGAACTTAAAGCATCTGAGGTATCCAGAAGTCCATCTATATGAATTCCACCTGTGAGGATCACCGGCACAAGAACCAGCACCATTGCCGTAAATGAATTTCCGAACTCCAGATATCTGCAGATCCATTCTGCCGCCAAAAGTACAATACCGATCGCCGTTCCGATAAACGGAAAAAAACAAAGCATGTATTTCATATTTTCTTCTGTCCACTCTGCCTGAGGCATCGGAATTTTTGAAAACATGGAAAATGCAATTTTGAAGCTGTTCCAGAGACTTTTCATCAGTGAACTTCCCTCCTGTTCGTATCAGAAACTGTATATTTTTTGTGATATACAGGGATTCCATACACCACTTCTACCACTTCATCCGCCATATCTGCAAGCTTCTGATTGATCATTCCTAAATATTCCTGATAAAGCTTTGTATCACCCTGGTATTCTGTCGCTTCTGAAAAGATCTCATTTGTTACGATCACAAGATTTTTGGTCTGTTTTTGCAGAAATCCCACGCCTCCTGTTACTGCTTCTACAGTATTTTCGTGCGCACCGTTTTCCTGAAACATCTCATTCGCCACCAGATTAGACATACATTCCAGAAGAACCGTACTGCCTTCCGGAACCGCAGCCCGTGCAAGTCCGGTGTAACACTCCAGTGTATCAAACCCTTTACCCTGTCGCATAGCCTGATGACGCTTCACACGCTTTTTGCTCTCTTCGTCAAACGGGTACATAGTCGCTATATAAATACGCCTGGCCTTTCCGAAAGACACAATACAATCTTCCGCAAAGGCAGATTTTCCACTGCCGCTTCCGCCGGTTACAAGAATCATCATGTTTATACAAGCTCCTTATACTGTTCCACATGGATATCCTCAAATGTACTCATCGATTCATAAACGGCAACTCCCATATCGAGGAACGGGAACAGTGCCACAGCTCCGCTTCCTTCACCGAGACACATTTCTCCATAGAGCACCGCTTCCTTGCCAAGTGCTTCGAGAATCAGATGCGCCGCCGGTTCTTTTGATACATGAGATGCAATCATATAGTCTCCCGCCTGCGGACAGATACGCTGTGCGATCAATGCTGCCACACAGGAGATAAATCCGTCGATCACAACCGGCACACCAAGAGCAGCTCCACCCAGAAACATACCTGCCATACCGGCAATATCGAATCCTCCGACCTTTGCCAGTACATCGATTGCATCTTCCGGATCAGGCCGGTTGACTGCAATTGCTTTTTTGATTGCATGTATCTTACGGTCCAGTCCGTCTCCGGAAAGCCCTGCACCGCGTCCCGTCATTTCCTCAACCGGACGCTTCAGAAGCACAGATGCTACCGCACTGCTGGTCGTCGTATTTCCGATTCCCATTTCTCCCGTTGCCAGAAGGCCGTAACCGTCTTCTTTCAGACGACGCACCATTTCAATGCCTGCCTCCAGCGCCTGCACTGCCTGTTCTCTTGTCATGGCAGGCTCCTTTGTCATATTTGCTGTTCCACATGCAACTTTCAGCTCTGTCGATACCCTTGTATCTACTGCCATACCGATATCGACCGGAATGACTTTGGTTCCACACTGTCTGCTCATCACACACGCAGAGGTATCTCCGAAAAGGAAATTTTCCGCAACGATTGCTGTCACTTCCTGTCCGGTCTGGGTCACTCCCTCTTCTACCACACCATTATCTGCACACATCGGAACCAACGCACGCTTTTTTATATGCATATCCGGATCTCCAGTAATTCCTGCGATCTGAATGACCAGTTTTTCCATTTTGCCAAGAGAATGCAGCGGTTTTGCGATGCTGTCCCATCGTTTTGCCGCAATCTTCATTGCTCTTTCATCTAATGGTTTTATCTGAACAAGAGTTTCTTCCAATGTCATTTTGTTTTCCATCTCCCACTTCTCTTTGCATATGCCATAATGCTTATTTTCCTGTAGTAAATACAAAGAATTTACTGAATATGTAGTTCAACGCCAGTACGATAAACTGAGTACAGAATTTTCCAACCATTCCGTTCATTCCCATTACTTCAACAAGCAGCCATACTCCGCCGACTTCAATCACCATCGTCAGAAGTCTTGCACTTACAAATTTGCAAAACGGCTGTATATGGTCTTTCAGTGTCTCACATTTATCCTGAAATACATATTTTGAATTAACTACATATGCAAAAATGATCGCCACAACAATTGATATCACATTTGCGATATTCAAATTTACATGGCAGATATTCCAAAATATATAAAAACATACAAGATTCACTAAAGTCGTGCATCCGCCAAAAAATATGTATCTGACCACATCATTTCCATACAGGCGAAGAACCAGGTCTTTGATTTTTTTCATTGTTTTCTCCTCTTATGCATCATCTCTGACAGAATCTGTCACGTCTTTGTTTCCACGAACAATCTGAGACACGATATATCTCGGACGACGTTTGACTTCTTCGTAAATTTTTGCAAGATAATAGCCAATCACTCCGAGGCTCAGCATGATCGCACTGCCGATCAGAAGAAGCAGTAAAATTGTCGTTGTATATCCTTCAATTGCATGTCCCCGGAAGTACTGAATCAATGAATAAATGATCATGATCAGCGAACAGCCAAAGCAAATACATCCGCCAACTGTTACAAACTGAAGCGGAGCCGTCGTAAATGCAACAATATTGGTAAATGCATATTTAATGAGTGAGCCGGTAGACCACTTCGATTCACCAGCTTCACGTTCATGAACCTCAAACTCCACATATGCGGTCTTATATCCTACCCATGAGGAGGTTGCACGGAAAAACATATTTCTCTCCGGAAGCGAAAGAATACTGTTTACCACTCTTCGATCCATCATTTTGAAATCGGAAGTATTCTGCATATCCACCTTTGTTGCCTTAGACATGATGCCATAGAAAAATCCCGCACACTTCTTATGGATAATACTCTCATTTCCACGGCTTTTCTTGATGCCCTCAATGACTTCGTAACCTTCTTCCCATTTCCGATACATCTCAATCAGTGTTTCCGCCGGATGCTGCAAATCACAGTCCATAACAGCCACCACATCTCCGGTTGTCTGCGCCATTCCGGCAAAAACAGCCGCTTCTTTCCCGAAATTACGCGAAAAATGCACTCCGAGAATATTCGGGTCTTTTTCTCCTGCTTTTAATATTTCATCCCATGTACGGTCTTTAGATCCATCATTTACAAGAACCAGCTCATACGAAATTCCTGCCCCGGACAGAACTTCATGAAGAACCCTGCATGTTTTCCCAACCATCAGTTCCTCATTATAAGCCGGAAGTACGACAGATAATCTACTCATGTTTTTTCTTTCCTCTTTTCTTTTTGCAAACTAACACCACACAAATGTAGCACAATACCCCTACACAAGTCAAGATAAGTCCTGCTTTCAGATATGGTGTGCAGTATGTGAGGCGGATCTCATGCGCCCCTTTCTTGAGTTCCAGCGCCATATACATGGTATTTGCCTGTTTTAACTCCGTTTCTTCGCCATCCACATAGGCCTTAAATCCTTTGCTGTAAGGCAGCGAAATCACAAGAACCTCATCTTTTGATACAGAAATATTTCCTGTACGTTCAGGATTCTTTATCTCAACATTTTTCAGACTCTCCGCCCTCAATTTAGCTGTCTGCCTCTCTATATTTTCCATTGGCTGACATACAACTTTCATATTTTTATATGAATATACACCTGTGTTTTCAAAGGTGAGCGTAATCGATTTCTTTCCCTTTACACTGTAACCGGTATTACATAGAAAATCCGATCGCCCGCTGTATGCATTGTATTTGTCTGTAAAAATACTGATTGTCTTGTCAAGAAATTGTCCTGTAACATCAATATATGCTTTCTGACTTTCTTTCCAGTATCGCCATGTACTGTTTTCATACTGCACTTTTTTCTGCTCGTAGAGTGTCATTTTGTTCCATTTCTTATCACTGATCAGCTCTCGCGGTGAAAGCGCCTCATAGTCGACACCTTCTGTAATAAGATATGTCTCACATTCATCCAGCCCGTCGAAAACCAGTTTTGCCTGCGCATTTTCCTTTGTAACGATCAGTTTCCCATCTTTTTCTCTGCAGCCAGAACCTGTCACCAGTTTATACGGCACTTCTCTGTCATTAAATTCCGGTATCGTTTCCGTCACTGTGCTGTCCGCCAGTACCACGCCCTGCAACAAAGCCTGCTGCCTTTCAACTGTCGACATTTTCGCATATTTTTCTTCCGGAATATAGGAGTCATAAGTATATCCTATTGGAAGTGCATTTTTGCATTCATAAGCGCGATACAATCTATCATTTTTTTCCGCTTCTGCCACAAGTGTATCATACCCATACGGCAAATACTCTTCTTCGCCGGCTTTTACTACAAAATATTTTACTGCTGCAAGACGATCCAGAATCGTTCTGCTGTCCAGATTTTCATAATGATAATCCCATGGTGTATTCAGATCAACTTCATTAAAAAAATTAGTAATATCACCACTTGCCACGCTGAAATAATAAGATGTACCGTTTGTGCCTGTCTGCATGGAAGAATTTTCATAGCTGTGTGTTCCCATCTGGTCATAACGATAAACTGATTCATCTCCTGTTTTCAATACCGCAAGATCCGTCCCGGTTTCCAGTTTGTCCAGTGCTTCTCCCTGATTTGAAAACTCCGAAAGATAATCTTTTTCGTAAGAATACTGATAATACATATTAAAGAGAATACCCGCAATTAAAAAGCCGCCTGTCATCAGCATCAGATTTTTTCTTTTTGTAAATACTGCGCCAAATGATAATACAGTAAATGTCGCCAGTACCAGCAAAAGAACCGCCACCAGATTTCTCTGTGTTCTTGCCGCATCCGGCAAAAGTGCCAGTACACAATATCCCATCAGAAAAACAAAAATTGTACGTTTTTCCTTTAATGAAAGATTAAACAATTCCGGGTACATCTTCACAAAAATATATGCCATAAGCATACCATATGCCCATATCCAGCGATTGGAAACATAAGAAAATCCGTTAAGTACATGTCCCGCAAACGGGAGCAGTAAAAAAAGATTTATCAGAACAAAACCTGCTTTTAACGTTTTGTATTTCTTTTTCTTCGCAAACAATACAAATATTCCAGTCATCGAAACTGCTGAGAATCCGGCAACACCCCACTGGATCATATTCTCACCGATCAGACAGCTCAGATATTTCTGGTAGTACACCTTGTCATAAAACAATGGTACATAGTTTTCTGCCTTAAAGCGGTCTGTTCCCAATACCGGAAAAATAACCGGAAGCAATATGACTGCCGCAATCAAAACGGCTATTACGGAATATATTGCAAAAACACCCAGCCATTTTCCGACATTTTTTAAAGAATGAACTCCAAACTGTTCAAAGTACCGGAACACGGCATACAAAACCATAAAAATACCCAACATGTAAAAAAAGTAAAAATTGGATAATCCGGCTACCGCCACTGACCAGATAAACAAATATGGTTTTTCTTTTTTGTATATCTTGTCAATTCCCATAAGGATCAACGGCAGATAGATCATCGGGTTTGAAAAATATGGATGTTTCATGGCTGCATAAATTGTCCAACCCGCAAAGATATAGATCATGCATCCCATAAAAGTTGCCTGTCTGCTGTTTTTGTGATAAAAACAGTATCTGCTGAACGCAATTCCAGCCAGGTAGATTCTCAGAAAGATCAGGAATTCATATAAGATCTCTGTTTTGGAAGATGGACAAAATACTGCCAGCAACGTCAGCGGATCTCCAATGACATAATAATTCAGTGTTGTCAGGATATCCGAACCATAGCCAATATGAAGATCCCACATTGGTATCGAAAAACGATGTTCTACAAATATCGTATATAAAATTCCTCTGAGATATCTTCCATAGTATGCCAGGGAGTTCAAATGCTGCGGCACTCCGTCATGGCTCCACACAAGAGACTTTCCATTCAGATAAAATCTCAGATAGAGAAAAAAAGCGATCAGCAGGAATGCCACTGTATATACAATATAAAATTCCGTATTTTTGCCATTTGTACTTCTGTTACTTCTTTTGTTTTTCATATTTTTTCTATTTTGTATGTTCATATTTTCTCTTATAAATTTTATGTCATATGTAATGCAAAAAGCCGCGGTACAAAAGTACCGCGGCTATATCTCTGAATTATTCCGTCACTGCACGCAGTAAGAATTATTCTTCTTCGCCGTACATTGCTACCAGTTTATTCAGATATGCATATCTAGCTTTTGCTTCAGACTCATTCTTCGCAAACAGTCTTGCAGCTTTTTCAGGATTCTGACGCTGTAAGGAGTTGTAACGAACTTCGCCGTTCAGGAAGTCCATGTAGTTCTCCATATCCGGTGTCTTGGAATCCAGAGCAAACTTCTTGTCTGCTGCCGGGTTGAAGCGGAAGTTGTGCCAGTATCCACACTTAACTGCCAGTTCTTCTTCTGTCTGAGCTTTTGCCATACCCTTCTTGATACCATGGTTGATACATGGAGCGTATGCAATGATCAGAGACGGTCCCGGATATGCTTCTGCTTCAGCGATTGCTTTAACAGTCTGGTTGAAGTCAGCACCCATAGAAATCTGTGCTACGTATACATAGCCATAGCTCATTGCGATGGAAGCCATATCTTTCTTCTTAGTTTCTTTACCGCCTGCTGCGAACTGAGCGATTGCACCTGTAGGTGTAGATTTAGAGGACTGTCCGCCTGTGTTGGAATAAACCTCTGTATCGAATACCATAACGTTGATGTCACGTCCTCTTGCGAGAACATGGTC
>CAKROE010000075.1 GCA_934371915.1 uncultured Blautia sp.
ATCAGGTGTATCTGCAACAGAATCTACTTTTATCGTTATTTTATCACCGACATGATATTTATAATCCTTTGCCTTTTTACTTTCAAATGAAACAATAAATTCTGAACACTCTTTTGCCTTTTTAGGTCTTTTAACTTTTTTAACACTCCAGTCGTCAATTTGAGCTTCTTTTTTGCCACTGGATATTGTCATTTGGATAGCGTATCCCTCTGCAATGTACGCTGCAGGAATAGATAAATTTTCTCCATCAAAAGATATTTCTATTTTATTCGAATTGATATCTTCTATTTTTTTACTCAGCCAAAATCTATTATCCAATGCTTTTGTAAGAAAAATTTCATTTCCATTTTCATGTAAAATTGCATTTATCCGTTCCTGTTCTTCATCTGAAACTTGCATCTCATTCGCTAATGCAAATAACAATTCTGTATTGAGATACAAGGCTTCACTTACAGGAGGTAATTCTACTTTTCGCTGTTCCTTCAACAACTTATTATACTTTTTGATTTCCTCTTTTTCTCTTTTTGTAGAATCTTTATCTGCTTCGACTTTTTGTATTTCTTCCATATATGTTTTGTTCAAAGTTCTTTGCTCGTCAACCAGAACATTAACATTGCCAAGCGCAATTTCGTAGGCCTCCTTCAAATATAACTCATCTTTTGTTAAAGCATTTAAATCCATGTATATCTGTGCGACAAAGTATCTAAGGCTCCAGTCATCATCCTTTGTGTTATCATAAATTTCAGAACAATAGCTATTTGCAAGTTCAATATATTCCGACTCACTTAAAGTTTCTTTTGCAGCAACGATAACCATAGGAAGAACATTTGCTTTGTCTGTATCTTTACGAAAAATCCGAGTTGAAACAGATTCGTACTGCCGAATTGATTCAATACAATTCTCATAATCTTCTGAATTATAATAGTCCTTTACCAATTCAATCCAATATGGTCCAAAATCCTGATAAGTATCCTTATGAGACTGGAACCATTCAATTTTACTGATAAGTTGCGAATCTGGTTTAGATGTCCATTTGACAAAATCTTTTATTGCCTCCTCAGATAAAGCATAATCTCCATCAAAGTCGTAATCTCTCACCATGTCAAACATGTAACTCAAAGCATTTTTCGTACTGTTATGTAACTCAGTGGCTTCTTGATCTTCAAGTTCCCATCCATCTTGTATATATTGAAGATCTGCCTGTGAAGTAGCTGCCTTATAACTGGAAACAGAGTCAACTGCCATATAAAGAACAGATACAGCAGACTTTAATATATTTTCAGATTGAACAGCACTTAATACCCCTACAGGATTTGGAATTGCCTGACGTAGTGCTTGCGCACGATTCTGCTCATAGATATACTCCAACCGTTTACGCTTTACTGTAATCATTCTATAATTCTCTATCGTATCCATAAGACTGGTAATCTCTGCCTGTGTTTCCGTATCTACAGCATTAGGATAAATATCATTAACCAGCGAAGAATATGCTTCTTCCAAAACCATCTGATTTCCACTTGATGCATTTATTTCTTGGGTTAGCGCAGACATATAGTTCAACATATTAACAGAATTACGCTGTGTAGGAGTTAAACTTGATTCTTCTGCATCTTCAGAATCAATGATATCGTCCGACTCTTCTTCGATATCCTCTACACTTTTATCATTCACCTCCTCTGTTATTTGATTTTCAGATGATGAATTATCGTTTACATCTGTCCCTGTACTTTGAGCACATCCTGATAATACTATGGACATTGCAGTCATTGCTGCACATAATTTTGTAGCATAGTTCTTTTTACACATGGCTTCCTCCAAAGGTACTTTTATTAACTGTTATTTTTAATTATATCATAATCATATATCAAACTCCATATCAGCTCTTATTCCACATAGCTTCCACATAAAATAAAATTATAGCGCCACTGTTCATTCTACCTATATAAAATTTTTCGAATTAATTTTATAAGTCAACTCCCTCAATTCCTCCAGCTTTTCTTTCACTTCACCCTCTGCTTCATATCCTACCATCTGAAATGCCCTTCCAGCATCTAACCCTCACCAATAAGTTTTCCCCCAAGTTTTTCTGCAATTTTTATACTGGATGTATTATGCCTGAATACACTCCAATAAATAGCATCTACATCCTGATTGTCAAACAAATACTTTATAAATCTATATGATGCTGCATATCCCAGGCCTTTATGTCTGTACTCAGAAAGAATTGCTATACCAATCTCTTTGTGATTGTCCATATTCGTTGATGCTTCTATAAACCCAACTTCATCTGAATTTCCGCTTTCATAAATCAGGCATCGGATTTCATCTCCCTCAAGATTTTCTTTTAATCCCGGCATCATATATTCCCACAAATCTTTATTTTTTTCATATAGCGGTGCAATCAAAGAACTAAGTATAGCGTTACATCAATCTCTCTAAATACCGGCGAGGTCTTCATGCTTTCTTTTCTACCTGTTCAAAAAGCTGCTCCAGTCGGCTCTTTTTCGCCATTCCTTTTACCATGTTGGAATCATGACCATTAATATAACATAATACCTCATAAAGATTCTGTGACGGTAACTTTTGTTTGTGGTACCCTTCTATTGATTTCTTTTTTTGCCTTTTGCCGTACTCTGATTTAGATAGTTTATAATTTTCGTGTAATAATTTTTCTACTCTTCCATCCTGTAAATATACGATCCAGCTTGTAAATTTTGTTCTGACAAAAAGCATTTCATTACAAATGCTGTAAGACATGTGAAAATGCCTGCATAGTACTTCTATATTTTTTTCTGTCAGTGAAAGCTTCTTCCAATCTGCTTTTCTGGATTGGTACGTATATGCCGGAATCTCCCATTCAAATACTTTCCACTTTCCCTGACGTGCACATATTTTACAGGCAGTGTACCCCTTAAAAATTGAATTTTTCGGTTTCAGAAGCATAACATCCGGTCGAAATTTCCACGTGTATCGACATCTCTCGATATGCATTTTACCGGTCTGTGCATTTGTATCACAGTACTCAGATTTAGTCAGTTCACAATATTGTCGATAACATTTTGTATACAGTTGGTACAGATAATTCGCATCATGTTTTGAATAATGGAGATTGCACGGATTATATTCTATTTCAGCACACTGCAAAGCATGTGTAAATCGTATTTTTCTATCCATATTTCCTGTGATAAGTCCCAGCACATCCTGCAAAACTACAACTCGATGTTTTGGCATAACCATGCCACATTCCTTCATGTTTCTCCTGAATAAATCATAAGTGTCTCTTGTCCATACCACTAAATACCTATATACAGGAAAACAGTGATAAACAATTTCCATTACTTCTTCTCTGGACCTTCCCAGCATAATATTAGATTCCGACATATGAACAATTTTAACTGTACGTGAATTAAGCAGATCTGGATTTTTCAATCTGATTACTCTGGAAAAGCTTCTTAATTGTTTCAACTGAGCATCAGCTGCCACTATGCCAATCTGTACTGCTTCCCTGTCTGCAAGTTCTGTAGTTCCACATGGCTGATTCCATTCTAAGTCAAGAAAAAGATATTCAACTTGTTCTTTTCTTAACTCATTGCTCACATAATCACCTCCAAAAGAATTTGTGATGACACTTTATCTTCAAATATGTTAATATTGGTCACCTGAAGGACGATATTGAAAAAGATATTCATGCTGTCTCTTTATCCTGTATTCTGCCATAATCCACTGTACAAAAGTACGTACAACCACTCTGTATTTGGGGCAAAAAAGCGACAAAAAAGACACTGCCCTCCGACAGTGTCTTTCTCAGCTTTATGCTCTTTCCATTGCTTCTTTGTAATCTTTTGTATCTGTGAAGATCTCGTTCTTCCACGGGTTCTTTTTCTGTACTTTTGCGCGTTTCAAAATGTATGCGAAGACGAATACATTCACTGCAAAGGACAGTACGGAAATAATTCCCTGTGCGGTCGGTTCTGCGATGGTCGGCATGCTGCTTCCCATGGCTGCTGCGATGCCACCCTGTCCGTATACGGAAGTGACTGTTGTGAAACGGCTCGCATCCTGGAACAGCGGGAATACCTGCGCGAACATGCACCAGAGTGCCAGCGTGTTGGCACGGTTCTGTATCCAGCCGCCTTTGTTCCAGAGTGCTGCTGCAAAGGTCGGTGCGAGCAGAAGTGCGAGACCGCAGTACCAGGAATGTGTAGGCAGGTTCAGATATGTATACTGGAAATTCCAGATGTCATATGCAAAAACATATACCCAGATCATGTCCGGCCAAAGCATATCTTTTTTGTCTTTTGAGGAGTAGATTCCCCACCAGCCTGTCATACAGAAAATGTTCAAAATACCGGCCAGTCCGTTTAATACGTTCCACCAGCCGCCGTAAAGCCATACACCTTCGGAAGAAAGCCACCAGCCACCTGCCAGAGAACCGGCACGGACTGCGGATTCAAAGTCTGATACTACCGCGATCAGGATGTTGATTGCAACGATGATAAACGGAAACGCTTTAAATCCATGAGATTTTCCAAGTTTTCCCCAGTGATATTTCAGAATCATAAATCCGATACAGCCGGCTGTTGCAGCATACAGTTTTGCATAATGGAACCAGCTGTTCATATGCACGTACGTATCATTATTAAGTGCCCATTCGGCTCCCATTGCTGCACCGACATAGATAGCGATAAAATACACGGTAAGTGCTGCAGGAAGAATCAGAAAACATGCAATGCCGCCTGCTTTGGATCTTCTTGCGATTTCATTCATTACGACAAGTCCAGTAAATACCAGCAGCCATCCAAGAAGCTGCCATCCGGCTGTCTCTCCATAGATTTGAAAAAACATACTCTCTCTCCTTTACTCCACTTCTATTTCCTTAATGTTGAACTCATTTCCCTGCAGTAAATATGTGTGCTCGCTTCCGCAATGCGGGCAGATCCTGCCATGCTCCACGGTCGGATATGTCTTCTGACAGTCTTCACAGTATGTCACTGCAGGTAATATTTCCACCACTAATTCAGATTCATTGAACAGCGGCCGCTTTTTGGCCGCCCATGTCCAGCAATTCTGCAGATAGGACTCGATCACTGTCGAGACCTCCCCCAGTTCAAGGGTGACTTTACGAATATGTGTCACCTGATTTTCCTCGGCCACCTTTTCAAGATGGTCCATGATATGAAATGTTACTCCAAGCTCGTGCATAACGCTTCTCCTTTACCCGAGAGCTGCTGCACAGCTCTTATTTTTTCTTTTTGAATTTCACTTTGATCGACTGCTTCACCATATTCGGAAGAATGTATTTCAGTTTTTCTTCGGATGTACGCATCACAGATGCTCCCGGCAGTTCTCTGTGCAGATGGATTGCATCAAACATACATTTCGTAGTACAGATACCACAACCGATACATTTATTCGGATCCACGACAGATGCGCCACAGGACAGGCATCGCGAAGTTTCTTTTTTCACCTGTTCTTCGCTCAGGCTCTGTGACAGATCACGGAAAGTTTTTGCCTGTTCTTTTACATCTGCTTTCGGCGGAATCTGACGGCTGGATGAGTCGTAAGTTTCCACTTTGATATTTTCTTTATCCAGTTCAATGAAATCGCGTCGGTTACGTCCGATTGTCAGTGTACAATTTTCATGTACGTAACGATGTAAAGAAACAGCGCCTTCACGTCCGGCTGCGATCGCATCGATAGCAAATTTCGGACCTGTGTAAACATCGCCTCCTACAAAAATATCAGGTTCGGAAGTCTGGTAAGTCAGTTTGTTGGCAAGTGCGCCGCCGTTCGGGCGAAGTTCCACATGGAGATTGTCCAGCATATGGCCCCAGTCGATTGCCTGTCCTACGGAAAAGATTACATGACGGCACGGCACTGTCACTGTATCATTCTCATCATATTCCGGTGAAAATCTGCCCTGTGCATCAAATACACGAGTACATTTTTTGAAAACGACGCCGCTTACATGGCCGTCTTCTTCCAGAATTTCTTTCGGTCCCCAGCCACAGTTCAGCTCGATTCCTTCTTCGAGAGCTTCTTCGATTTCTTCGTTGCTCGCCGGCATTTTTCCTCTTGTTTCCAGACAGAACATGGAAATCTTCGCATCGGTACATCTGCTACTGACTCTTGCCGCATCAATGGCTACGTTTCCGCCGCCGACCACGACCACATCACCTTCAAGCGGGAAGCTTTCTGATCCACCGGCTTTTCTTAAGAAATCCACCGCCGTATATGCACCTTCGGCATTTTCTCCACTGATTCCCGGTTTTCTTCCTCTCTGACATCCGATTGCAGCATAAAATCCTTTATAGCCCTGCTCTCGTAAGTCTTCGATTGTAACATCTTTTCCGACTTCGACGCCACAGCGGATCTCTACGCCAAGCTGACGGATCACATCAATCTCTGCAGCAAGAAGATCTTTTTCCAGTTTGTAGGACGGAATTCCATAGCGAAGCATGCCGCCCGGTTCTGCATTTTTTTCAAAAATCGTCGGCTTGTATCCAGTCAGTGCAAGGAAATATGCACATGATAAACCTGCCGGTCCTGCGCCGATGATCGCGATTTTTTCTTTAAATCCACCTTTCAGTGACGGAATTGTTTTTTTCGGAATGAAGCGTGTCTCTGCATTCAGATCACGTTCTGCGATAAAGCGTTTAACTTCATCAATTGCTACCGCTTCGTCGATTGTGCCTCTTGTACAGGCATCTTCACAGCGTCGGTTACATACATGTCCGCAGACAGCCGGAAGTGGGTTGTCTTTTTTGATCAGCGCAAGGGCATCCTTGTAGCGGCCTTCTTTTGCGAGCTGCAGATATCCCTGGATTCCGATATGTGCCGGACAGGCTGTTTTGCACGGTGCAGTACCGGTGTCATAGCAGTTGATGCGGTTCGTATCGCGGTAGTTGTGTGACCACATATGTTCGCCCCATGGCTGATCACCCGGAAGCGGAATACGTGGATATGTAATCTCACAGCCTTCTTTATCACAGAGTTTCTGTCCCAGCTTGACAGCACCTGCCGGACAGACCTCCACACATTTACCGCATGCAACACAGTTCTGTTTCTCAACTTTTGCAATGTATGCAGAACGGGACATATTCGGTGTGTTAAAAAGCTGTGATGTACGAAGCGCATAACAGACATTTACGTTACAGTTGCAGATAGCAAAAATTTTATCTTTGCCATCAATGTTTGTAATCTGATGTACAAAGCCGTTTTCTTCTGCCTGTCTGAAAATATCCAGTGCTTCTTCTTTCGTAATATAACGTCCGTCTTTCTGCGTCTCCACAACGTAGTCCGCCATGTCTCCGATCGCAATGCACCAGCCTTCCGGATCATCTGCACAGCCTTCGTTATGTGTCAGTCGGGAACGACGACAGGAACATGGACTTGCCGCATATTTGCCTTCATATTTACTGAGCCAGTAGGAAATATGTTCCAGATCTACAGACTCATTTTCCATCTCAATTGCTTTTTCTACAGGGATGACATGCATACCTATCCCAGCACCGCCCTCCGGTACAAACGGAGTAATTTTTTCCAGCGGCAGGCGGGACATATGTTCAAAAAATGTTCCCATCTCCGGATTAGATTCCAGAATTTTTGCATTCATATTAAAGAATTCTGCGCATCCCGGTACATACATCGGCAGGACATACTGCTTCTCATGTGCAGCGTTTTCCCAGTTGTATTCGAGAAGACCTTTGCGTGACATTTCTTCCAGAAGCGCCTCACATTTCTTCTCTTCCATATCGGATAATTTCACGATCTCCGGCAATGTTTTTGGCTTTCTTACCCCAAGTTTCAGTGCCAGTTCTGCTTCCTCATCAGAAAGCACTCCGGCCAGTCCCCAATACTCCGGATCGTTTCTGGTGATCTTTTTAAGGCCCAGTTTCTGCGGAATACGGTCCGTGATCTTTTTGCCCAGTTTCGCAATTGGTTCACGAAATGGTTCATTCGGATCAGGAGTAAATTCCGGGTAAACATAATCCGGATAAAGTTCTTTGTCGAGTTCTTTTTTCATCTCTCTTTCCTTTCCCTTCTCTCTGTTTCTTTTTATGATTTCCAGTCAGCAACCTGCTTTTTCAGCCATGTTGTCCATGCCTCTATACCTTCTCCTGTTTTGGCACTGACCGGGAAAATCTCTGCTTTGGGATTTCTTTGATGAATGTATTTTTTCACCAGTTCCATATCGAAATCAAAGTATGGAAGTACATCAATCTTATTGATCAGAACAGCATCACATACTTCAAACATCAACGGATATTTCAGTGGTTTGTCGTGTCCCTCCGGTACGGAAAGAATCATCACATTTTTTGATGCACCTGTGTCAAACTCGGCAGGACAGACGAGATTTCCCACGTTTTCAAGAATTGCCAGATCTACGTCTTCAATACCTAATCCTTCGATTCCCTGTTCTGTCATTTTTGCGTCCAGATGACACATGCCGCCGGTATGTAACTGGATTGCTTTTGCACCTGTTTCTGCAATCGCAAGTGCGTCCACATCTGAATCAATATCTGCCTCCATAACACCGATACGAAGGTCATTTTTCAGTGCTTCTATCGTTCTTTTCAGTGTTGTCGTCTTACCGGAACCGGGTGATGACATCAGGTTCATCAGGAATACGCCTTTTTCTTTCAGCCTGGCTCGAAGCTGGTCAGCCTGTCTGTCGTTGTCTGCAAACACGCTTTCTTTAATCTCAAGAATTCTTACTTTTTCCACCTGCTTTTATTCCTTTCATTAATATTTCCACCATTTCTTTTTTGGCCTGTTCATAGGTCAGTTCATTCTGGTACAGAACATCTGACTCCATAAAACGGATTACAGTACCTTTTACTATTGCCATGACTACCGGAATGGAAACCTCCCGTATCAGACCTTCTTCCATGCCTTTCCTCAGGTACTTTTCTGCCTGTTCCCATCCATTGTTTACTGACCGCATCAGATGTCTATATGGCTTCGGATATTTCTCCGCAAGTTCGTAGATCCGGCTCAGTCCGATGTTATAATATTTCTCCGGAAGCGCGCACAAAAGCTTCTCCAGTTTCTGTACCACATTCAGGCTTACGTCTGCCTCCAGTTCTTCCTGCATACTGTATAAATCTGCTGCATAACGGTCAGCCACCGCTACCAGAACTGCCTGTTTGCTTTCAAAAACTGTATAGATTGTCTTTTTACTGATTCCCAGCCGTTTCGCCAGATCGTTCATCGTAAATTTCAAACCGTTCTGTTTAAATTCCTCAACCGTTGCATCAATAATTTTTTGCCGCATTCAATCCTCCATTCGGAAACCTGGAAACTCTTTTAGGTTTTCTAGTTTCCACCATTGTATCATTTTGACAAAAAAATGTCAATCTTATTAGTTGTCAAAAAATCGGATTCCATTCAGAATCCGATTCCGCATATACTCTTACAACTTATTATATTTTTCTTTCTTCCCTTTTGCCTTGCTCACAGGATATTTCTCATTATTAACCTTTATCTTCTCCTGCACGATTTCATCAATATCCAGCCCACAGGCATCCGCCATAAGCACGCAATAATTCAGCACATCAGCAAGTTCTTCTTTGATTTTTTCCTGTTTTCCCTCATTGGTTACATCTGTTCCACTCCACTGGAATACTTCGAGAAGCTCTGCCGCTTCCAGCGAAATGGAAATCGCCAAGTCTTTTGGATTGTGAAATTGTTTCCAGTCACGGTCATCTCGAAATTTTAAAATTTGTTTTATCGTCTCTTCTGTCATTTTTTACTCCTGTTCCGCTGCCTTTTTTAATGCTTCTCTTAGCTGAGCATCACAGGCATATATGTATAATCCATTTACTCCACGTGTCATAAGGACACGGATCTCATGCTTCAATAATTCCCTGGCAAAATTCTTTTTTGTACCGTCTTCCATTGTTCTGTTCTTCGTTACCTTTCCATTACTGGTTTCACTTGGGTCATAAATAATTTTGCCATTTCGATATTTTACAGATTTTCCCAGAATCACTCCTGCATAGTTCAAATCAAAGCCCTGAATCGTATAGGTCGAACCTACTTCCCCTATCGTGTGCGCCTGCTCTGCCCATGCCTGTTTTTTTATTTTCTTTTTCTCATCTTTATCAAGTTCTTTTTCTAATTCATAATTCCAGGGTTTGTGCCAGTGCTGCTCTTCAATCCACACATCTACTTCCCAGTATTTTTTTGATGCGTCTTCTGGCTTTTTGCCTTTCTTATAATCCCAGTCATAATTGGCAATAACACGTGATAATCGGCTCTTTTCACTTCTTGCTTTTTTCTGTATTTCAAGATCCAATACTTCCGGTGAATCAAATATTTTTATTTCATAATTATGATGTGGAATCTTCTTTATAATCTGTTTCTTTGTAAAGGAATCGATCCATGCAAGTGTCTCTTCATCAGCCTGCATACGCAGTTGCTTAGTCAGCGTAATATGATTATGCTGTTTAATTGCTTTATTGCGATATTTGTCGAGCATTTGCTTTTCCCAGTACTGATCCATCCTGAGTATCTGATTTTCATCAAATACAATGATAACTACTTTGGCTTTTTCCACAATATCATCCAGCTGGTTTTTTCCGCTGTATCCCTGATTTCCCTGTGTAAAAAGGAGATGTGCCTCATCAATAAAAACTACATCTACAGAATCCGGATTTTTATGCCTGTTCAAAAAAGTGGAAGCCTTACTTACTACTTTCCCATATTTCTCTATAATTCCCAGTTTCTTTGCAATGTCAGAATACACTTTTACCTGTTCATCATGATTGACCACCATGCAACATTTAAACTCTGTAGTGTCTTTTTCTTCTTCCTGACAGTATAATTCGTAAAATATACTGCTGTTCAAAACTGTCTTTCCAGTTCCGGCTTCCCCATCTATAAATATGATTTGCTTTTCCTTCTGATTTCTGGCTAACGCAATGCAATCAAGGATCTGTATTTTGGCATTCTCCTGCTCATCTGTTAATTTATGCAATGGAGACGCTTTATAAATTGCGGAATCTTTAACAATATTTTCGTCTGGAAAAAGTTCTTCATTTGACTTATGCAATTCCGACCATATTTTTTGAAAAATTCCTTCAAATTCTTCAGATGGATAATAATGCTTCTGCGGATTTCCTCTTCCATTGTGCACCTGGCGTACTTTATCCACACTCATAAGATAATGCATAAGGCGATTTTCAACATCCAGTGTCAGGGATTTATTAAAATGCTTATGTCCGATGATATAAAGTGAAGCATCTTTTCGCATCATTCTACTTTGCCATGTCTCATGCTTTATCCTATTGTGATAATGCTGTCTCGTACGTGCAAAAATATTGTTGGATTCTCCGACATATACATCATACTTATTCGTTTCCGGCC
>CAKROE010000076.1 GCA_934371915.1 uncultured Blautia sp.
CAGAACGGCTGCAAGAACAAGACCAAATTTCTACTCACTTCGCGCGCTGATAAGCCGCCATTCGCGCAAACTCGCTATGCTCAGACAGAGCGCTCGGTGACGGCAGCTAGCGCAAAGCTCGTAACGAAATTAGGTCAAGGTTCCTGCATCCGTCCCGTTATAGATGCTGCTGTATTTCAGCAATGTTTCACGTGAAACATAACTCGGCAGATATACTACAAGTACACGGCCTGTTACTGCCTTATATCTGTCAACAATGAAAATAGAAAACGTGATAATTGGCATGAAATTCATGACAAATAAGCTCAAATATTCTGCACTCACCTTAATATAGAGCTTGCTGTGCTTTTCACAATGTTTCACGGAAACATTCCCAAGTAGATGACACTTCTCTCGATTTCCAATGCCCATCGATGCCTTATTTCACTACATGCTTATATATCAGCAATGAAAAGATATGGTGTGCGACAACCTCTGCAGGAGTTCGAGAAGTTCTTAGAGATGTTCTGGCTGTGTTATGCGTAGGAAAACACACTGTTTGAGCGTTAGCGAGTTTGTGATTTCCTACGCATGTACTTAACAGACAGGTTATCTCATAGAACTACCGAACGACGAAGCCGTTGCCGCATACTATATTTTTTCAATTGCGTGAAATACAACATGTAAGCTGAAATAGAACTACATTCCCCACCTTGTTAAATATAAACAATAAATTTTTAAAATCTTTCTCGAAATTTAATGTTTCACGTGAAACATTTTGTGGAACAATAAAACTAAAAGTGCTATAATAATACCAGTGCGCTATACAAACCAAATGTATAGCTGACATCCCGAAGGGAGGGTGAAACTTGGGAAGAGTAATAGCAGTAGCCAACCAGAAAGGCGGCGTCGGTAAATCTACAACCGCAATCAATCTTTCTGCATGCCTTGCTGAAAAAGAAAAAAAAGTACTTACAATAGACATGGATCCACAGGGAAACACTACAAGTGGATTAGGAGTAGATAAAAATAATGTAGAGAACACATTATATGAATTACTCTTAGGAGAAGCAGAAGCCAAAAATACAATTGTAAAAGACGTAGTTGAAAACGTAGATCTGATTCCATCTAATGTAAACTTGTCCGGAGCAGAGATTGAACTTATCGGTGTAGATGAAAAAGAATATATCTTAAAGAAAATCATTGATAAAGTTCGCAGAAAATACGATTATATCATTATTGACTGCCCGCCGTCATTAAATATGCTTACTATCAACGCACTGACGGCTGCAAACTCCGTATTAGTGCCAATTCAGTGCGAATATTACGCGTTGGAAGGACTGTCCCAGCTGATACATACAATTGACCTCGTCAAAGACCGGCTGAACAAGAAACTTGTTATGGAAGGCGTCGTCTTTACTATGTATGATGCAAGAACAAATCTTTCCCTGCAGGTTGTAGAAAATGTTAAGGATAATCTTCAGCAGAATATTTACAAAACGATTATTCCGCGAAATGTAAGACTGGCAGAGGCTCCAAGTTATGGACAGCCGATAACCTTATATGATACAAGATCCGCAGGCGCAGAGGCATACCGTCTTCTTGCAGAAGAAGTAATAAACAGGGAGGATGAATAATGGCTGGAAAAAAGTCAGGACTTGGACGCGGCTTGGATGCACTGTTTCCGGAAAAAACAGTACAAAGCAAGCCAAAAGCAACAGTTAAAACTGTAAAACAAACAAAGACAGCTACAGTGGAGACAAAGAAAACCAGTCAGCAGGAAAACAGCAATGGTGCGAGAATGATGAAATTATCTATGATCGAGCCAAACAGAGAACAGCCTCGTAAAAAGTTCGATGAAGATGCACTTCAGGAACTTGCAGAGTCTATTAAACAGTATGGAGTACTGCAACCTCTACTTGTGTCTGATAAAAAGGACTACTATGAGATCGTTGCCGGTGAAAGACGCTGGAGAGCTGCGAAACTTGCAGGACTGAAAGAAGTTCCGGTTGTAGTAAGAGAACTTTCCACTCAGGAAATAGTAGAAATCTCTCTTATTGAAAACATTCAGAGAGAAGACCTCAATCCAGTGGAAGAAGCGATGGCATATAAACGCCTGATTGATGAGTTTCACATGAAACAAGATGAAATTGCAGAAAGAGTATCAAAGAGCAGGACAGCAGTAACCAACTCTATGAGACTTTTGAAACTGGATGCACGTGTACAGCAGATGATGGTTGATGAGATGATTTCAGCCGGACATGCAAGAGCAATTCTTGCAATTGAGGATCCAGAGAAACAGTACACGATTGCAATGAAAGTATTTGATGAAAAACTCAGCGTACGTGAAACTGAAAAACTGGTAAAAGCAGTACTTACACCGACAAAGAAAAAAGATAAAGTCACAAATCCGGCAGAAGATGCCATTTATGAAAGTCTTGAGGAAAGAATGAAAGGAATCACCGGAACACGTGTATTCATTCACCGCAAGAAAAATAACAAAGGAAAAATAGAAATCGAATACTATTCCAGAGATGACCTGGACAGAATCATTGATTTATTTGAATCCATTGGTTAAAAGGAGTATGATATGAGTACAATTTTTGATAGTATGGGTATTGACTCCGGAATCGTCATTATTGTATTACTGGTTATCGTAATCATTCTGATTGGATTTATGATCAGTAATGGCATGCGCCTTACACGACTGGAAAGAAAATACAAAATGTTTATGAAAGGAAGCGACGCACAATCCTTAGAAAAAACGTTTGTACGTAAATTTGCTCAGATTGACAGATTGTATGAAGCAAAAGAAGACCATGAACATGCAATCAAAGCACTGGAACAGCATTTTAAAATTATTTTCAGCAAATATGGCGTAGAGAAATATGATGCATTTGATGATGTAGGTGGTAAACTCAGTTTTGCGCTTGCATTGTTGGATAAAGACAATACCGGCCTGATCTTGAATGCAGTACACAGTCGAGACAACTGTTTCCTTTATTTAAAGGAAATCGTTAAAGGCGAATCTTATGTAATGCTCAGTCAGGAAGAAGTGGAGGCTTTGCGTAAGGCAGTAAACTTTGGACTTGCCAATATCAGTGAAGAAGAAAGTGGTATAGAAAAATAAAGAGACAGTAGAAACTGTCAGGAGGAGAAATTATGTTAGACATTAAATTCGTGAGAGAAAATCCGGAAATCGTAAAACAGAACATCCGCAACAAATTCCAGGACAACAAACTGGAACTGGTTGATAAAGTAATCGCACTGGACAAAGAAAACAGAGAAATCAAACAGGAAGTCGAAGCACTCAGAGCTGAAAGAAACAAAATTTCCAAACAGATCGGTGCACTGATGGGACAGGGCAAACGTGAAGAAGCAGAAGAAGTAAAGAAACAGGTCGCAGCATCCGGCGCGCGTATTGATGAACTTTCTGCAAGAGAAAAAGAAGTAGAAGAAGAACTTCTGAAAAATATGATGGTTATTCCGAATATCATCGATCCATCTGTTCCGATTGGTAAAGATGACAGCGAAAACGTTGAAATTGAAAAATTTGGTGAGCCGGTTGTTCCGGATTACGAAATTCCATATCATACAGAAATTATGGAAAACTTTGACGGAATTGATCTTGACAGCGCAAGACGTGTTGCAGGTAATGGATTCTACTATCTGATGGGAGATATTGCAAGACTTCATTCCGCAGTTATTGCATATGCAAGAGATTTCATGATAAACAGAGGATTTACTTATTGTGTACCGCCTTTCATGATCAGAAGCAACGTTGTAACAGGTGTAATGAGTTTCGCAGAAATGGATGCCATGATGTATAAAATCGAAGGTGAAGACCTTTACCTGATCGGTACAAGTGAGCATTCTATGATCGGTAAATTTATAGATCAGATTGTTCCTGAAGAAGAACTGCCAAAAACACTTACAAGCTATTCTCCATGTTTCCGTAAAGAAAAGGGTGCTCATGGTCTTGAGGAGAGAGGTGTTTACCGTATCCACCAGTTTGAAAAACAGGAAATGATCGTTGTCTGCAAACCGGAAGAAAGCCCGATGTGGTTTGATAAACTGTGGCAGAACACTGTTGATCTGTTCCGTTCTCTGGACATCCCGGTACGTACACTGGAATGCTGCTCCGGTGACCTGGCAGACCTGAAAGTAAAATCCCTTGATGTAGAAGCATGGTCTCCACGCCAGAAGAAATACTTCGAGGTAGGAAGCTGCTCTAACCTTGGCGATGCACAGGCTCGTCGTCTGAGAATCCGTGTAAATGGCAAAGATGGCAAGAAATACCTTGCTCATACCTTAAATAACACTGTAGTAGCACCTCCGAGAATGCTGATCGCATTTTTGGAAAACAACCTGAATGCAGACGGATCTGTAAATATTCCGGAAGCACTGCAGCCATACATGGGCGGCATGAAAAAGATTGAGAAAAAGACCCAGGCATAAGGGTACGGAGGTATATTTTGCACAGCTTTTTAAAAGCAATCGGTTTTTCTCAAATCAGTAAACGAGAACAGATGAAAAAAATTATTCTCGATGTCATCAAAAATTATGATACAAAGAATGTTATTAAGGATTACCCTGATGGAACATTTGCTGAGTTTTCGAGAAACTATGGAAACGATTGTGGAATCACTGTTTGCGGACAGTATGATGAGGAAGACAGATTCCATGTGGAGTACTATTATCCATTCTTTCGTGGAGCAGGAGTTACGACACAGGAATCAGTTACGGTAGAAAAGCATGTAGATAAGAATGCTTTTTCCGGAGCATGTGATGATCTGCGAATTGGAATCACATTGATCTTTTATCTTCAGAATGCTGCCGAATATATGAAGGAAAGCGGAAAAGAAAAAATTGATAATCATCCATTGATTTTATCAGGACTTGCGGGAGAGGGAAAAATCCTTTTCCCAGTCCTCAAAGATAAAGAAGCTGTCAAGGTGGAGCAGGAATCTGCAAAGAACAGAAGTTCCATGATTGCCGCAGCCAGAAATGGTGATGAAGAGGCAATGGAAAATCTGACAATGGAAGAAATGGATACGTATTCCATGATTTCAACCAGAATTGTGAATGAAGATATTCTTTCTATTGTAGATTCCTATTTTATGCCTTACGGAATCCAGTGTGATCAGTACAGCATACTGGGCGAAATTCTGGAAGTGCATACAGTCAGCAATATTGTCACAGATGAGGAACTGGTTCAGATGACTATAGAGAGCAACAATATGCAGTTCGATGTGTGTATTAACCGAAAAGATCTTCTGGGAGACCCACAAGTGGGCAGAAGATTTAAAGGCACTGTCTGGCTGCAGGGGCAGTTGCAATTTTAGAATTGAGGATAAGAAATGAAGGAACTGAAAAATAGAGGCAGGCAGAGATGGAGGGATTATATCTGCCTGTTCGTTTCGTTTTTATTTGTTTTATATTTTGGATTTAATTATAAAAGTATCATATACGACTCAAACACTTTGGGAAATGGAATAAAAATATTTGTTCTTGCAGGCCTGTGGGCAATCGGCACAGTACTTATTTTTGTAAAACTGGAAGTAAAAGAAAAGATCGGTCGGATCATAAATATCCTGTATGTGATTTTGTCTCCATGTTTCATTTTTCTGAATATGGAAGCAGCTACATTTACAATGGGAAAAAGCTTTTCCGGATTGAATAAAAGTCTTTTGCTTTTTAATATAGGTTTTATTTTAATATTAGAATTGATATGTATTGTTCTTACAAACAGAATACGACTGGGAACTGACATTTGCGCTTTTATATGTGTTATGTTCAATATTGCAAACCATTTTATATATGAGTTCAGAGGAACTCCGATCATTGCCTCTGATATTGCAACTATAAGCACAGCGGCAGAGGTTGCGTCTTCATACGAAATAAAATTTAACTGGTATTTGCTGGTTACACTGTTGCTTCTGTTTGATTTCTTTATGGTTGGCAGAGTTATAAAATGTAAACCTGTTTTCAGTAAAAAGAAATTTCGACTTTGCGGAATCATTGTAATGGCCATTATATCGGTAGTAGGTGTACAACAATTCATCCTTTCGGATTATCTTGATAATCATGGGCTGAATCTGAGTCTGTTTAACCCAATGAGAAGTTATCGAACATATGGCAGTATTGCAGGTTTTTCACGAAGCATTCATTATTCTATACTGAAAAAACCAGAAGGCTACAGCCTCGAAAAAGTCGAAGAAATTACTTCAAAATATGAATCAGATACAGTGGATAAAACCAAGGAACATCCGAATGTGATCGTGGTGATCAATGAAGCATTTTCAGATCTGAAGACACTGGGTGACTTTGAAACAAACGAAGATTATATGCCGTTTATCCATGGACTGATGAATGATAAAAATTGTGTAAGCGGTACAACGTATGCGTCTATTGTAGGCGGACAGACAGCAAATACAGAATACGAATTTCTGACGGGAAATTCACTTGCATTTCTGCCGACGGGCTCGGTTGCATTCCAGCTTTTTGTAAAAGATGCAATGCCGTCACTTGTGACACAGCTTCAGGATGAAGAGTACATGGGAAGTACTGCGATTCATCTTCATCGAGCAAGCAATTACAGACGTGACAGAGCGTATCCGTTGCTTGGATTTAAAAACTTCTACAATTATGATACGGTAACGACTCCGATAGAAAAACTGAGACATTATGCTACAGATGCAGGTTCTTATCAGCGTATCATTGAAGATTTTGAAAGCTATAAGAAGGATTCAGATGATCCGTATCTTGGATATGTCATGACAGTGCAGAATCACAGCCCGTTTATCAGCAGAGGTGATGAAAATTATACTCAGACAATTTCACTTAAAGACATAAAAGCAGAAGACGTAGAAACATATCTGAGCCTGATTAAATTGTCAGATGATGCTTTTAAAGATATGGTGGAATATTTCAAAAATGTAGATGAACCGACTGTGATATTTATGACAGGAGATCATCAGCCGAGGATTAACGATGCTTCCATGAATGCACTTACAAAGGGGCAATATAAGAACTGGAATGATGAAGAAATGATGCGTCATCGTTATGCGATTCCTTTTATGATCTGGGCAAACTATGACATTGGTGGTCAGAAAGTAGAGCAGACCAGCATGAATTACCTTCAGACACTTCTCATGGAAACGACAGGAAGTGAACTGACCGGTTTTCAGAAATATCAGCAGGATCTGCAGAAGGAGATTCCGGTACTGACAGGAAACGGGTATGTCGGAGCTGACGGAAAGTTCTATGAGCTGAATGATGAGACATCACCATATTATTCATTACTTCAGGACTATTCGATCTTGCAGTATAATGATCTGGTTGATACAAAAAATCGTGATAACGACTTTTTCAATCTTCAAAAATAAAGGTCTTGTTTTTTAAAGAAAGATATAGTACAATTTTATGTGGAGTAGCGCAATGTGCTGCTCCATATTAAATAATATATGTGTTTCCTTAGTTAAATGGATATAGCAAGTGCCTCCTAAGCGGTGACCAGAGTTATCGCCTCGGCATATAACAGAAAAATGAATTTGAGTTCGATTCTGTTATGTGATGTCACAATTAAGGGGACATGCGTTTTTGGAAAAGGCGAAAGCTTCATACCAAAAAATCTCATCATATAAGATTGATTCAGCTGACGTAAGTCAGTTTTAAATCATAAAATCCAATGCCGTTGAAATGGCTGAAAACCTTGATTTTAAGCCAAAAATCCGGTATCTGTCCTGTTAGTTTAATGGATAGAACAAGTGCCTCCTAAGCACTAGATGTGGGTTCGATTCCCGCACGGGACGTCCTATCAAAAGCGGAATGTATTAGAAAAATTTCTAATATGATTTCCGCTTTTTTGTTTTTTCAAGGGGAAAATGGAATGGAATATCAGCTAATACGGAAAGGATCCTATTAGCCGCTGTCTAATAAAACGCACTGCTGGTATAATAGCTGGAAATAAATCGAAATTCTAATAAAAGAGAAAAGTCAGCTGTTTATTTGAGAAAGTGGATGTAAATTCAAGCTCAAATAAGAAAAAAGAGGAAGGGAAATATCCGGTGGTAAGTTATTAGGTGTGAATACAATAGAATCTTTGCTTAGTGAGAACTAGGGTCAACAGTAAGCCTGTTTGGATCAGATTTTAAAAAGAAATCTATCTGGACATGCTTTTTTTGTTGCAGATAAGAAATGGAGGAAAGATATGGATATAGTGGCATCAGTTCCAGAAGATGGCGAAAAAATCATAGAGATTCAGTTGGAACGTCTGCGGACCTTTAAGAACCATCCGTTTAAGGTTCGGATGCACTGGTGCAGGAAATGGTCCACTTCCGAAATGGATGCCGGCAGCCACACGGACCAGATCCGGAAATAGTCTCCGGATTCGAAAAACGATACCGTGAGATACTGGAAATTGCCCGGAAAGAATATGAAGACATTTCGGCAAATGATTATTATAAAGACGGGTACAATTTATTCCTGAGAATGGAGAAATACATGCACAACCATCTGTTGTTCCTGCATGATATCCGGGTACCTGCCACGAATAATGAAGCCGAAAGGCTTCTAAGGAATTATAAGCGGAAACAGTAATTTCCCAGTTTTCTTGCTCTTCCTCTATTGCCATTTGATAATACTTATGCTATTCTTTTTAATAATATTGGAGGGGAAATCTATAGAAGGAGTAATTCTATGATTAACTTACACAAATCCAGAAGAAATTGTATCCTCATATTTGTCATAGTTTGTATATTAGGAATGTGTTTTGATTCATATCAAACAGATTCCTCTTTGTGTTCTTTCATCCAAACAGATTCCGTCCATTTCCACTCTAATCAGATTAAGGTATCAGTAAATAATTCTGCCTGTACCCAGGAAATGTTGCAAGGCCGTGTGTACAGTCTTTTTGAACATTTCTTTTCACGTAGTACAAATGCAGAAAACTATATCTGTAAACCTGATTATAATCTGAATCCCAATATTTTCCTTAGTCTTTCACAGGGATTCTATTCTGTTTATTCAATAATTTTGTTTTGTCCTGAATTACTGGATAAAAATATCGTCAAATATCTCCACAAATCGGATGGCAAAAAAAGACTTTAATCTTGATTTCCTATTCATCCCATTATAATAATGGGCTATTTTTGATGCAAAAAAATGTGTATATTTCAGGCTCTGCCTGATTTATATCAGGTAACCTGAGGAAATGGAGAAAAAATGGGTCTGGATATTTTTGTAGGAATTTTATGTATATTAGCTTTAGGTGCCTGCGCATGGGCATGGTGGATGAACAGGGGAGATTCTGCCAGCAAAAATGATCATTCCAACGAAAGCGAGGTTAAGAAGCATGAGAAAAACTAAACTTATTTGTACTATTGGTCCAGCATGTGAAAATGAACAGATACTGGAAGAAATGTGTCAGGCAGGAATGAATGTTGCACGGTTAAATTTTTCTCATGGAACTCATGAAGAACATGGAAAGAAAATAAAACTCATAAAAAGAGTCCGGGAAAAGCTTCATCTTCCTATTCCAATCATGCTGGATACCAAAGGACCAGAATATCGTATCCGCACTTTCAGAAATCAGAAAATTCTTCTTCATGACGGTGATGAATTTACCTTTACCACAGAAGATATAATTGGGGATGAACATATTGTTTCCGTCAACTATAAACAGCTGATGGAAAATCTGGAAATTGGAGATACGATTCTTGTAAACAACGGTTTGGTCATTTTTAAAGTTATTAGTCTTACCCCCACCTGTGCGAAATGTAAAGTTGTTGTTGGCGGTGAACTTTCCAACTGTAAAAGCATGAATTTTCCAAATAGAATAATGAAGCATGAATTTTTGAGCGATCAGGATAAGAAAGATTTGTTGTTTGGTATTAAAAACCAGATTGATTTTGTAGCTGCTTCTTTCGTTTCATGTAAACAGGATATGCTGGACATACGAACTTTCTTAGACGCTAACACTGGAAAGGACATTGATATCATTGCTAAAATAGAAAACCGTTCCGGTGTAGACAATATTGATGAGATTTGTGAAGTGGCTGACGGAATTATGATTGCCAGAGGCGATCTCGGTGTAGAAATTCCAGCTATGGAAGTCCCAAGCATTCAGAAATATCTCATCCAGAAATGCCGTATGCTCGGCAAACGTGTTATCACCGCAACAGAAATGCTTGAATCCATGATTTATAACCCCAGGCCAACAAGGGCAGAATTATCCGACATCGCCAACGCTGTTTATGATGAAACCTCTGCTGTAATGCTGTCTGGCGAAACAGCTTCTGGAAAATATCCGGTTGCTGCTGTAAAAAATATGGTAGAAACAATTACTTTTACAGAAAAAAATATCCCCTACGACAAACGTTTTAAGACAGCCGAATTTGCAATAAATAATAATCTGGATGCTGTTTCACACTCAGCCTGTGCCATGGCTACAGATCTGAAGGCCAAATTTATCATTGTAAACTCCCTGTCCGGACATACAGCCCGAATGGTCAGCAGGTTTCGCTGTCCCGTAGATATCATTGGTATGACGTATTCTGAAGGGGGCTGGCGAAAACTTAATCTGAGCTGGGGCGTAATCCCGATTCTGTGTGGTAAATTTAATTCCATGGAGGCAATGTTCCAACATGACCTTTCAAAAGTTCAAGAAGTATTCCCCCTGAAAACAGGCGATAATCTTGTTCTTACTGGAGGAGTGGTAAATGGAAGTACCGGTAATACAAACCTTCTGAAAGTTGAACAGATTTAATCCCTGTATAAATCAATCCCCTAATCATGACCACCGGCTAAGCCGGTGGTCGTGATTATGAGATCAAGTCAGAGCATGTGAGAAAAAAGAGGTAAAATAGTGGTCAAAGCATCTTGCGTAAATGGCGGTATCTGATGTATTTATTTTCTCAGAAAATGTAAAAATCCGGAATAATTTTCAATGATCTTATATGAACAGAAATAGTCTGGGAAGGCGCTTTTTTACTGGACTTATAAGTGAATAGGTTGTCTCTGTTGGACTAGTATGAACCTGCATAAAAGTTGCTCCTAAGCGAGGGGTCGGAGGTTCAAATCCTCTTGGCGACGGGCTTCAAAGCGTTCGAAAATGTTAGCTGGATTAGCTGACAACGAGCGCTTTTGTTATTTTCTAATCACGTTCGTGACACTAAATTCCATTCAAAATGATCAATTTCCAGCTAACATTTGGGTTCCGCCCTGTTGTCACCCCTTATTCGGGGATGTAAATCAGAGAAAAGGCGGGAAAAGAAACAATCTCTCCCAAACCTGCAAAC
>CAKROE010000077.1 GCA_934371915.1 uncultured Blautia sp.
TGATCAGCGATTTGTTTTTGCCAAGTCCTACAGAAGTAGTAAAGAAAATCATAGAGATGGCGAAAGACGGTTCGCTATGGGCAAACTGCTGGGAATCCACAGCCAGAGTTTTAGTAGGCTGGATCTGGTCTGTGATCGTAGCACTTCCGGTAGGTATGCTGATGGCCAACTCCCGAAAGTTCTGTGCATTTATCCAGCCGATCATTGAGTTTGCCAGATACCTGCCGGTTGTGGCACTGGTTCCACTGACGCTTCTTTATCTGGGAATTGATGAGACACAGAAATATACGATTATTTTTCTGGGAACATTTTTTCAGCTGGTGCTGATGGTATGCGATACGGTATCCGGTGTAGACCGAAACATGATAAATGCGGCGAAAACCTTAGGTGCCAGCAAATGGCAGATTTATAAAGAGGTTATTTTCCCGGCAGCACTTCCGGGTCTGATGGATGATTTCAGACTGACCATCGGATGGGCCTGGACCTATCTCGTAGTTGCAGAAATGGTAGCGGCAAGTAACGGACTTGGATATATGATTCTGAAATCGCAGAGATATCTGGCAACAGACACTATTTTTGCAGGTTTGATTCTGATTGGACTGATCGGACTGATTACAGACTGGATATTCCGTATTCTGACCAGAATCGTAGCTCCGTGGCAGGAAAGATTAGGAGACAAAAAATAAAAGGAGACGGTTATGGACGGAAATATAAAATTACAGGTGCGTGACCTTTCTAAAATATATGAAGATAATGGAAGAGCAGTTGTTGCACTTGAAGGGGTAAATCTGGAAGTAAAAGAATCAGAATTTGTGATGATCGTAGGACCATCCGGATGCGGCAAGACATCTCTGATCAATATAATCGGAGGGCTGGATGAGGCATCCTCAGGAGAAGTTCTTCTGGATGGAAAAGCGGTAAGCGGTCCCGGGGCTGACCGTGGAATGGTGTTTCAGGGATACAGCCTTTTTCCATGGTTGACCGTACAAAAAAACGTAGAATTCGGATTAAAAATGAAAAAAGTCTCAGCAGCCGAAAGAGCAGAACATGCACGCAAATACATCAGTCTGGTAGGGCTGGAAGGGTTTGAAGATGCACTTCCAAGACAGCTTTCCGGCGGAATGAAGCAGCGTGTAGCAATCGCAAGAACACTGGCAAATGAGCCGGAAGTCCTTCTGATGGATGAACCTTTCGGGGCGCTGGACGCCCAGACAAGAGTCGTTATGCAGGAACTGCTTGCAGACATCAGCCGCAGAACCGGAACAACGATTCTGTTTATCACACATGACATTGATGAGGCGGTTCTTCTGGGAGACAGAATCTATGTTATGAGCAGAAGACCGGGAACGGTTCGTGATGCGATCACAGTGGATATTCCCGGAGAAAGAAATCATAATTCACTTGTTTTGCCGGAATTTCTGGAAACCAAGAAAAAAATCATGGACATGCTCTGGCAGGAAAGCCAGGATGCTGCCCTGGATAAATAAGTCACATTCTAAAAAGAATTTCAAGGAGGAAAAATTTATGAAAAAATGGAAAGTAATGATGGCTCTGCCGCTGGCCCTGATGGTGGCAAGTCCACTCACAGTTATGGCTGATGACACAAAAGATGTAACGATGGCTTTTTGTACATGGACCGGTTATTCACCGATGTTTATTGCGCAGCAGGAAGGGTACTTCAAAGATGCAGGACTGAATGTGGACATTCAGGTGATTGAAGATGAATCTACCTATGCGGCTCTGATCACAAAGGGAAGCATACAGTTCCTGGCAACTGCACAGGATCCGAATATTAAGATGTATGCGAATGGCGCTTCCAGTGATTTTGTCCTTACGATGGATGCATCAGAAGGTGCAGATGGTCTGGTAGCTACCGGAGATATCAAATCACTGGATGATCTGGCGGGAAAAAAGGTGGCACTTGATAAATCAGCTTCTTCCTATTACTTTTTCCTGACCGCGCTGGAGAATGAAAGCAGCCTGACGGAAGACGATATCAATGTGATCGATATGGGAGATACTACAGAGGCAGGTCTGGCATTTATGAGCGGTTCCGTGGATGCGGCAATTATGTGGGAACCGGAGCTTTCTGAGGCACTGGAGAGTGTGGATGGTGCACATGCACTGGTTACGAGTGCAGATTATCCGGATACGATCCTGGATTCACTGGTTGTCAATTCCGATTATGCAAAAGAAAACCCGGATGTAGTAGCGGCTGTAGAGGATGCATGGTACAAAGCTGTAGATTTCCTTAATGAAAATCCGGATCAGGCATACGAAGAGATGGCAGGCGGATTTGAAGAAGTAACAGCGGAAGATGTTGCCAGCGATGTAAAAGGCTTAAAATTCTTCGGAAAAGACGACAATGAAAAGCTGAATGATGAAAATAATGCGGATTCCATTTATGCCATCAGTCAGAAAATGGCAGATTTCTGGATGGAAAAAGGCGAGTGTGAGACGGATGATCTGACAGATTTCTTTGAACTGGTAAAATAAAGAAAATTACAGAAAACTATACAAAAATGCATGGGAAAATTTAGTAGCAATGACGGCAAAGATTTTGAGCCTCACGAATTGTTTTTGAGCCTGAAATTTGTTATAATTACAAGAAAAGTAGGACTGTTCAGTAAATAACAGTCAAATTGGATTTTCAATATACAAACGAGAAGATCGTATTGAAAACCAGTCAGGAGGAAACATGAAAAGAGGAAGCATTTTTGAACTGAACGGCATTCCGAAATTTCAGGAGGCCCTTCCGCTGGCATTGCAGCATGTAGTTGCAATGATTGTGGGCTGCGTTACACCGTCGATCATTGTAGCCGGAGCTGTAGGTGGTGATGGATTAAGTGCGAAAGACAGAGTAATTCTGATTCAGGCATCACTGGTGGTATCGGCATTGTCTACATTGCTCCAGTTATTTCCGATCGGAAAGAAGAAGGGATTTACTTTAGGATCCGGCCTTCCTATGATCATGGGAGTAAGTTTTGCCTATGTACCGAGCATGCAGGCAATCGCAGAAGGGTACGGAATCAGTACGATTCTGGGAGCACAGATCGTTGGCGGTATTGTGGCAATTATCATGGGACTTCTGGTTAAAAAAATCCGCGTATTTTTCCCGCCGCTGATTACGGGAACCGTTGTATTTACGATTGGACTTTCCCTTTATCCGACAGCAATTAATTATATGGCCGGCGGAACAAGTAGTTCGGATTATGGTTCCTGGCAGAACTGGCTTGTGGCATTTCTGACATTGGCAGTTGTGACAGGACTGAATCATTTTGGCAGGGGTATCCTGAAGCTGGCCTCAATTTTGATCGGTATCATTGTAGGATACGTGGTTTCAATTCCGTTTGGAATGATCAGTCTGTCAAGTGTTGGACAGGCAAAAATGTTTCAGTTTCCGCAGTTCATGCATTTTGGAATTCATTTTGAGATTTCTGCCTGTGTGGCAATAGGGCTGCTGTTTGCAATCAACTCTGTTCAGGCAATCGGAGATTATTCTGCGACAACGATCGGTGCTATGGATCGTGAACCGGAAGATAGAGAATTACAGAATGGTATCACTGCATATGGAGTAACAAATATAATCGGAGCTCTGCTTGGCGGACTTCCGACAGCAACGTACAGTCAGAATGTTGGTATTGTGACAACGACAAAGGTTATTAATCGCTGGGTGCTTGGGCTGGCAGCCGTGATCCTTGGTGTTGCCGGAATCGTACCGAAGTTTTCTGCGCTGCTGACTACGATTCCACAGTGTGTTCTTGGTGGTGCGACGGTTTCTGTATTTGCTTCGATCGCCATGACCGGAATGAAGCTGGTAGCGTCCGAAGAGATGGATTACCGGAATTCTTCAATTGTTGGTCTTGCGGCGGCAATTGGTGTGGGTGTTTCACAGGCTTCTGCGGCACTTGCAAGTTTTCCGGAGTGGGTAACAACGATTTTTGGTAAATCTCCGGTTGTACTTGCAACATTGATCGCAGTTATATTGAACATCATACTGCCGAAGAGCAGTGATGAAAAGAAACATGAAGCAAGACTCAGAAAGAGAGTCAAAGAACGTATCCGCAAAGACCATGAAGAATTTGACCGGCATTAAGGATTACATATCACAGAAAATAAAAAAGACAGTGACGAATTATTCGCCGCTGTCTTTTTGTATGTGCTGTATCAATCAGAATTAAATGTCCTGCATCAAAATTATTTACGATATACAAATTTCGGCAGACCATCTTCTCCGAGGGGAACAGAGATATTTCCCTGAATCAGCGGACGTGCATAACGGATAAAATCTTTGGTAACATCGTGCCCGTCCGGAGTGATCCATTCAACAGGAACTGTTTTTTCTTCATTGCAGATGGCATTGACATCTTCAAGTCCGCAAACCATCTGATAAGACCCATCTGTAACGGTCTGTCGGATAAAGGAAACCATTTTTCCTGTTTCACCGTCAAGGGCAGCCTGTACACCGAATTTTCCGGCGGCAATGGCCTCCTGCTGATCCGTTGCGGAAATTAAGGTGGCGGAGCAGCGCTGGCTGACATTAAGTTCAACAGAACGTGCCTTGACACCAAGACGGCTGCGTACCAGATTTTCCAGATATTTGCCACATCCGGCAAGCATCTTATGACCGAAAGTATCGGTACCTACGGAACTGTCATATTCACAGATGAAAGTACCGTCAGCATCATGAATACCTTCGGAAACACAGACGATAAGATTACAGTTTTTCTCAAAAGCTTTTTCAAGATCACGCAGGAAAGCATCCTGGTCAAAGGCAACTTCCGGAAGGTAAATAAACAGAGGATTGTCTCCTTCGTATTTACGTGCAAGGGCACTGGCAGCAGTGAGCCATCCGGCATGACGTCCCATGATCTCAATGATCGTGACGGATTTTTTTTCATAGACGTTGGCATCTGTCGTAATTTCACGGACTGTGGAAGCAACGTATTTGGCAGCACTTCCGAAGCCCGGGGTATGGTCGGTATTTACCAGATCATTATCAATCGTCTTCGGTTCACCGATCACGCGGATCGGACTGCCGATACTTGCAGCGTAGCGGGAAAGCTTGCTGACGGTATCCATGGAATCGTTGCCACCGATATAGAAGAACCAGCCGATATTGAGCTCTTCAAATTTGCTGAAAAGTGCAGGATAAACCGGGTCTTCGAGAGATTCCGGCAGCTTATAGCGGCAGGAGCCGAGATAAGCCCCCGGTGTATGCGTTAAGTATTTAAGCTTTTCGCCCGGAAGAGCTTCTTTAAAGTCAAGCACACGGTCATTCAGAAACCCTTCAATGCCGTTTACCATACCATATACATGTTCAATCGTGTCAGGATGGGCAAGGCCTTCAGAGACAACTCCATAAAGACTGCTGTTGATAACGGCAGTAGGTCCGCCGGACTGACCGACAATAAGATTTTTTTTTGCCATTGTATCTACCTCCGATTAGGATAATAATAGATTGCTGCGAACAGTAACCATAATAAATTCATTTTAACATATCATGGGAAAATCTCATAGCCATTTTTGTGAAAAAGTGATATCATGGGAGAAACACAGTTACTGTTCACAGGTAATATCCCGCGAGGTGTTTTGCCATGAATATGGCAAAATCCCGAGACATACGGGGCAAAATCCCATCACCGAAGGTGATTTGGAATGGATTTTGACCAAGTTGCTGTGAACGGAGTGAACAGTAACAGAAACAGATGAGATATGGATGAGGAGAACACAAATGAAAAAATTTGCCTGGTTTTTCCCGGTATCAGCAGGAATCCTGTGGGGATCCGTTGGGATTTTTATACGGTCTTTAAGTGGTTATGGAATGGACACTGCGACGATCGTCGGATCGCGAACAATGATTTCTGTGATTCTAATGCTGATTGGAATTGCTGTAATTGATAAGAGCCAGCTGAAAATACGTCTGAAGGATCTGTGGATCTTTGTGCTGGCAAGCTGGCTTGGCATGCTTGGGGTAAATCTTACCTATAATGAAGCGGTAAATTATGTACACCTGTCGCTGGCGGCGGTACTTTTGAGCCTGTCACCAGTATACGTCCTGATTCTTGCAAGACTGTTTTTTAAAGAAAAGATCACTATACGTAAGACCGGCTGTGCAGCACTTGCAATCTTCGGATGCAGTCTTGCAAGCGGATTACTGGAAAGCCTTGGAGGCATGAAACTCAGCGGTTACGGAATTTTTCTCGGAGTGGCAAGTGGCGTTTTTTATGCCATGTACAGCATGTTTACTAAAATTGCCATGAAAAGAGGCTACTCCGGACTGACGATCACGTTTTACTGTATGGTTGTGATTGCGGTGACACTGATTCCTTTTACCGACTGGAAGATTCTTGGAGCGTATTTTACAGAAGCTCCTGTACATGGTGTTATATTTATGGTACTTCATGCAATCTGTGGTGCAGTCCTTCCGTATACATTTTATACGATTGGTTTTCAGTATATGGATGCAGGAAAAGTTTCCATTCTTGCTGCAGGTGAACCGGTGGCAGCAATGGTATTCGGCATTTTCTGTTTTGGAGAGATACCGACCGCAATCGAATTTGTCGGACTGGTCCTGACTGTGATCGCAATTGTCCTTCTTGGAATGCCCGAAAAGGTACGCAGCAATAAGACTAAGCCTAAGGAGTATGATTATGGAAGAAAACAAAAACAACACTCAGAAACAGCCTGAACAAAAGAAAAAAAAGAAGAGTGATGTGCTGCTGACGATTGCACTGATCGCGGCAATCGCGGTTTTCTGCTACGCGGCATTTAATCTCTATCATATTTACACAGAATACAGAAAAGGTACAGATGAATACAATCAGATCGAGGAAATGGCAGTTACGGAGCGCGATGCTGACAGTGCCGAAGTTGCCGGACCAAGTGCACAGATAAAGCCGCCGATCGAGGTGGATTTTGACAAACTCAAGAGTGTCAATGAGGATGTTGTGGGATGGATCTATGTAGATGCACTTCCGGATATCAGTTACCCGATTGTCAAAGGCAAAGATAATCAGACCTATCTGCATCAGACCTATGAGAAAAATTACAACTTTGCCGGAACGATCTTTGTGGATTATGAAAACAGTGGGGATTTCAGCGATTGCAATACACTTGTATATGGTCATAATATGAAGAATGGTTCGATGTTCGGACATCTGAAGAAGTTCAGAGAGGATGACAAGCTTTATAAGCAGGATAAATATTTCTGGATCCTGACACCGGAACGCAATTACCGTTACGAGATCATTTCTGCTTATACAACCGGCGTAAACAGCGATACCTATACATTGTTTAAAGGTCCGGGCGAAGAATTCGAGAAATATCTGGAGACAATTAAAGGCTATTCTGAGATCAAAACCGATGATACAAATCTGACGATCAAAGACAGGATCGTGACATTGTCTACCTGTACAGGCAATGAATCTACCCGTTTTGTTGTGCAGGGTAAGAGAGTTGATGCGGAGGACGCAGATGGAGCTGCGACAAATACGGACAGTGCCGCAGATGAGGAAAATACGGATGAGATATCTCTTGATATCGCAGGATAAGGGAGGCTTTTATATGGATGAAAAGATCATGAAATTACAGGAACTGATCGATGGGCATGACAATATCGTGTTTTTCGGAGGGGCCGGTGTTTCGACAGAGAGTGGAATACCGGATTTCCGTTCTCAGGACGGACTTTATCATCAGAAATATGACTTTCCGCCGGAGACGATCTTAAGTCACAGCTTTTTCTTAAGTCATCCGGATGAGTTTTATAAATTCTACCGTGATAAGATGCTCTGCGATACCGCAAAACCAAATGCGGCTCATCTGAAGCTTGCAGAACTGGAAAAGGCAGGCAAACTCAAAGCAGTGATCACACAGAATATCGATAACCTTCATCAGATGGCAGGCAGTCAGAAGGTACTGGAACTTCACGGAAGTGTTTACCGCAATCACTGTATGCGCTGTGGAAAATCTTTTGACTTCGCACATATGAAACATAGTACTGGTGTACCGCGCTGTGAATGCGGAGGTATGATCAAGCCGGATGTGGTGCTTTATGAAGAGGGACTGGATACAAATACGATCGAAGAATCTGTGAGAGCAATTTCGAATGCGCAGATTCTGATCATCGGAGGAACGTCGCTGGCTGTATATCCGGCAGCAGGTCTTATTGATTATTTCCGCGGCGAAGCACTTGTAGTGATCAATAAATCCTCCACACCGAGAGACAGAAATGCCGATCTTCTGATCAAAGAGCCGATCGGACAGGTCTTTTCGCAGATAAAAGTAAATCAGAAATAAGGAGAATGGAAAACATGGGACTTATCTATGATATCGGAGATATTGTAACCCTCAAAAAGGGGCATCCATGTGGGAGTAAAGAGTGGGAAATCCTTCGTGTGGGAGCAGATTTTCGTCTGAAATGTATGGGGTGCGGACATATGATCATGGTACCGCGCAAAATGGTAGAAAAAAACACGAAGAATCTGAAGAAAAAGGAAAACTAAAAACACACATTTATTGACATAAATTTATCAAAGTGGTATACCTGGAAAAAAGAATAGCCAGGCGTGGTCTGATTTGGAAAAATCAGTTTAATAAAATCCGGTGTGAAGCCGGAACAGTTTAAGACAGACTTCTGTGATCAAGAGTAAGAACTACTAAGATCAGTGGTCTGAAGAAGAATGTAACTCTGAAAAAAGGCCGGAAACTGGCACTCAGACCGGTAATCAGCTTGCTTACTTCTCTGGAGAAAGTAAATTACACTTCTTCCAACAAGAAAGTAGCAACCGTAAGCAAGAACGGTACCATCACAGCTAAGAACAAAGGTACAGTTAAGATTACAGTAAGATCTGGAAAGAAATCTTATGTAGTCAAAGTAAAAGTGAAATAAAAATAATTATATTTATACTTTTCCAGGCCGGAGTCGCAATCGACTCCGGCCTGTTTTTTGAGTCAAATCACAATAAAGAAAATTATATTCTTAAATATTTATGAAATCTATTGAAAAATACCAGTACAAATAGTACTATAAAACAAAGCATATTTTCTATAAGTCTAGGACATTTATGTCATCTGTTTTTCTAAATTCACTTCAGAAATCCATGCTTTTAAATCCAGTCAAAAAAGAAAAGCGGGAGATCTGAACAGTGGAAGAAGCAGCACGACATGTTCTTATACTCCCGCAAAAAGGAGGTCTTGCTTATGGCAAAAAAGAACAAAAAGGTTACTTCAGAGAAAAGACAGAACAGCTATAATGGAACGACTGCAAATAAGAAATACAAAGATACGGTATTTCGGAGATTGTTCAGTGACCGGGATAACCTGTTATCGTTGTATAATGCGGTGAATGGAACAGCATATACAGATCCATCTGAACTGGAGATTGTGACACTCGAGAGTGCTATCTATATGGGGATGAAAAATGACCTGGCATTTATCATCGATACGAATTTATTCCTGTATGAGCATCAGTCAACTTACAACCCCAACATGCCGTTACGGGATCTGTTGTACATATCAGCGGAGTACCAGAAACTGGTAGATGACAGATCGCTGTATTCTTCCGCACTACAGCGGATCCCCGCCCCCAATTTCATCGTATTCTACAACGGAGAGAAAAAGGAAGAAGACAGCTGGGTAAACTATCTTTCAGAAGCCTATGAAACACAGAGTAAAGAACCCAGTCTGGAACTAAAAGTAATTACATTCAACATCAATGATGGTCACAATAAAAAGCTCATGGAACAATGCCATACCTTGAGAGAATATGCACAGTATGTAGCAAAAGTACGAAAATACAGAAGAAGCATGGATCTGAGTGCAGCCGTAAAACGAGCCGTAGACGAATGCATTCAGGAAGGAATCCTTGACGAATTCCTACGAAAACACAGGTCGGAGGTGATCGGAATGAGCATATTCGAGTACAATAAGGAAGAGGAAGAACGAAAACTCCGAAAAGCAGAATACGAAGCTGGATACGATTCAGGTTATGATCTGGGAAGGAAAGAGGGAATCGAAGAAAAAATGAGAAAAATTGTGCGAGTAATGCTTGCATCTGGTGAAACACTTGAGAAAATTGCCCAATACACAGGATATTCTGTTCAGGAAATAGAGAAATTCAATGTAAAATGAAAATAAAATAAGAAACCAGGATTTATACAAGGCGGAAGTTAAAGGCCTTTTCTGTGATGAAATACAATCCGAATATTCCGTTAAGAGACTTGTTTTACATATCAGCGGAATATCAAAAATTAGTAGATTGTAAATCCCTGTACTCGTCATCGCTTCAGAAGATTCCGGCACCGTTTTTTATTGTATTTTATAATGGCACAGAGAAGCAGGAGGAATATTGGGAGGGCTCTTTATCAGAATCGTATGAGAATCTGAACGGAGAGCCAAGACTGGAACTGAAAGTGATTACACTGAATATCAACGAGGGACATAATAAAGAACTAATGGAACAGTGTCAGACCTTGAGAGAATATGCACAGTACGTAGCAAAAGTACGAAAATACAGAAGAAACATGGATCTGAGTGCAGCCGTAAAACGAGCCGTAGACGAATGCATTCAGGAAGGAATTCTTGACGAATTTCTACGAAAACACAGGTCGGAGGTGATCGGAATGAGCATATTCGAATATAACAAAGAGGAAGAAGAACGCAAACTCCGAAAAGCAGAATACGAAGCAGGGTATGATTCAGGATATGACAGTGGAAAAGAAGCCGGTTATGATCTGGGAAGGAAAGAGGGAATCGAAGAAAAAATGAGAAAGATTGTGCGAGTAATGTTTGCATCTGGTGAAACGATTGAGAAAATTGCCAAGTACACAGGATATTCTGTTCAGGAAATAGAGAAATTCCATGTAAAGTAAAAATAAAATAGGAAGCTGGGATTTACACAGGTCGGGACGCAATTCCCGGCCTGTGTTTTGTTGTAAAACATCTTGCAAAGTTTTAGAGCAAATGGTACTATAAAATCAAAGCATATTTCTATAAAGTTCAAGGCATTTATGTCATCTGTTTTTCTAAATTCACTTCAGTAATCCATGCTTTTAAATCCAGTCAAAAAGAAAAGCGGGAGATCTGAACAGTGGAAGAAGCAGCACGACATGTTCTTATACTCCCGCAAAAAGGAGGTCTT
>CAKROE010000078.1 GCA_934371915.1 uncultured Blautia sp.
TAACTGATCACCATCCAGCATGCATACGGAAGAAGACCAAGCATGTAACGTCGCACGATTTTCCATTGTTTCTTCCGTATTCCTTCTCCCAGGACATGCGGAAACAGGGTACACCCGATCATTCCCGGAACAATAAATAATGCAGAGTTCGAAAAAGCAATTCCGCCTGCACCGCACAAAAACAGTCCCATCCAAGGCCACAGCTTTTTTTCTTTATGATAGATTGCCAGACAAAATGCAAAAATCACAGTCATATAGAAATAGCATATAATTGCTTTTCCCTCATATGCGCGATAGGCAAAATAATGAGACGCCCCCGCAATACTGTATGAAAAAAGAAGAACCAGATTTGCAAGAAATACAAAAACTGTTTTTTCTGCCCCGTTTTTCTCTTTCCCTCTCTTTTTGAAAAGGCTGTCTGCGCACTGATACAGCGCCATTTCAAAAAGAATTACCATCACGATTGTAAAACTCCATTTACGTTCAATCAGCGGATGCACCTTCAGTGCCTGATATACCATCGCGCTCTGCAGTGTATCAGTGTTCATCAGATAAAACTCTTTTGGCATATCCAGCATGGTTCCACTGAATGGATCCATTCGCTCCAGGGTATTACTGTATACAGACGCAACCGGAAGTCCGATGTAATTGTTGGAATCATAAATAGACAGTGTATTTATATTGAATCCCAGAAGCAGTGCCAGAAACAGAGTCATCACTGCCAGTACTGTCAGATATTTTTTCTCGCGGCTCTGCGCAAGCTCTTTTATGCTTTCTGTCAGCACCGCGTGCTGTTTCCATATGACAAAAACCATGATTATGATCATCAGGATTCCCCAGACAACCGTGAGCTGTTTCATGGAGCACCGCATATATTTCATCGGAAATGCCACGATCTGAAGCAACGTATAATAGAATAAAAATCCGGTGATGCACATAACAGGGATTTTTTTTGTCTGGAATTTTTTCGGCATTGCAGCGCCAAGGATCCAGAATACCAGCAGATAACCTGCCACCAGCAAAGATCCCATTATTAGATGTTTCATAAATCTCTGTCTGTTCCTTTCTTTTTGAGGATTCCCAGCGCAACCTTTTCCGGTGTGATCGGAAGTTCTCGTACCCGAACACCTGTTGCATTATAAATTGCTTCCGCGATTGCCGGACACGGAGTATCTATAACAAGTTCTCCGATGGATTTCGCTCCAAACGGACCACTTTCTTCATAACTGCTCTCGAATGCCACACGGATGTTACCGAAATCTTCTCTGGTCGGAATTTTGTACTGCATAAAAGAATTGTTACGGACCTTACCTTTTTCGGTATACTGAACCTCCTCAAACAAAGCCATTCCGATTCCCTGCGCAATACCTCCCTCGGTCTGCACACGGGCAAGATTCGGATTAATCGGAGTTCCACAATCTACAGCGGCCACATAGTCCAATACCTCCACAGTTCCTGTTTCTGTATCAACCTCTACTTCTGCCATACCAACCATAAACGGCGGCGGAGACAGCGGTGAAGAATGCTGTTTTACTACCTGAAGCTCAATGTTATTGAAAAATGTACCCTTTAAGGCAATCTGTTCCAAAGACACTCGTTTCTCTTCATCTTCTCCGTCACAGAAAACATACGATCCGTCAAAATCCACTTTGTCCTGATCCGCTTCGAGCATCTGTGCGCCAAGTTCACAGATCTTTTTTCGAAGCTCCTGGCAGGCTTTCATAACTGCCACACCTGTGGTATATGTGGTTGAAGAAGCATAAGAACCGGAATCATATGGTGAAATATCGGTATCCACACTGAATACAACAATATTTTCCATCGGTGTCTCAAGACAGTCTGCCGCGATCTGCGCCAAGATGGTATCACATCCGGTTCCCATATCTGTACATCCAAGTGCCAGAGTATAAGATCCGTCTTCATTTAACTTAATATCCGCACCACCAACATCAACACCGGCAATCGAAGAACCCTGCATTGCCATTGCTACACCAACACCACGCACCTTACCATTGCCCATATCACGGAACGGATATTTGGAATCCCAATCCATCATCTCTTTGGCTCTTGCCATACATTTATCCATGGTGCAGCTCTGTGCATAAGGAACATCCGGATATCCCGGAAGCGGGCCGCCCTCGATCGGCATGTTCAGCTCTTTGATTCTGACCGGATCCATGCCCATCTTGTGTGCCAGCTCATTCACTGCAGATTCGACAGCAAAGATTCCCTGCGTCGCACCATATCCACGATACGCTCCTGCTGCCTGTACATTCGTATAAACTACATCAAACGCAAAACGATATGCTTCTGTGTGACGATAAAGTCCGATAGATTTGTGTCCACTTAAGCCAACTGTTGTAGAGCTGTGCTCTCCGTAGGCTCCCGTGTTGGACAATGTATAAACGTCAATTGCTTTAATGATTCCGTTTTCGTCTGCACCGGCACGCACTGTAATTTCCATCTCGTGACGCGGTGAAGAACAAATCATAGATTCATGTCGTGAAAAGATCATCTTTGACGGTCGTCCGGTCTTCCATGTAACGATCGCCGGATAAATTTCACTGACGGATGTCTGCTTTGCACCAAAACCACCACCGATCCTCGGCTTGATGACACGCACTTTAGATGCCGGAATGTCCAGCGCCCTTCCTACGATTCTTCGTACATGGAACGGAATCTGTGTAGATGAAAGTACAACCAGTCTGCCAAAATGATCCATATAACATGCCGTACGGAAAGTCTCCATCATAGTCTGCTGATTTGCTTTTGTGTGATAAGTCTGCTCTACAGTATATTTACACTCGCTCAGGACTTTATCCACATCGCCGTGCTCTTCCAGTGCTTCTGCACACAGGTTACGCTTATTATTTCCACCAAGCGGGATTTTTAGTTTCCAGTCTTCTTCCGGATGAACCAGAATCGGATTGTCTTTTGCTTTATGCATATCAAGAACCGGTGCCTCGACACGATACTGTACTTTGATTCTTTTTAATGCTTTGTCTACCGCTTCCTCGGTCTCTCCGGCAACAATTGCGACGACATCTCCGACAAAACGTACATGACGGTCGATGATCAGACGGTCATCCGGACTCATCTCCGGTGCTGTCTGTCCTGCCAGTGTAAAACGTTTCTGCGGCACATCTTTATAAGTAAGAATACAGGCAATTCCGGCAACCTTTTCCGCATTTCCGGTCTTAATGTCCTCTACCCATGCATTTGCATGCGGACTTCGCAGGATTTTTACGATCAGGCAGTCTTTCGGTGCCAGATCATCGGTATATACCGGTTTGCCCGTTACCAGTGCCATTGCGTCTGTTTTGCGTACAGGCTGATTTACATATTTCATTTTATGCTTCCTCCTGTGCTTTTTTGTATTTCAGAAATTTCAAAATACTCGCCGTCTGAGAAACAAATCCAGAACATCTGCATAAATTTCCGGCAAGATATTCTTTGATCTGTTCTTCTGTAGGTTCTTTGAGTTCATTCAGCATTGCAAATACATTCATGATAAATCCAGGGTTGCAGAATCCGCACTGCTCCGCCCCCTCGTTTGCAAGAAAGCTTCCAAACTCCTGTGCCTCTCTCTGCATACCTTCCAGTGTTACAACTTTTTTGCCATCAATCCGTGCTGCAAGCATTGAACAGGAAAGAACCGGTCTCTCATCAAGTAATACGGTACAAAGTCCACAGTTTGCTGTCTCGCATCCTCTCTTTACACTGAAACAGCCTTTTTCTCTCAGGAAATCAATGAGAAGCATCCCAGGTTCTATCTCTTCCTGGCGGTAAGCGCCATTCAGCCAGAAACTAATATTCATCTTTCATTCCTCCTATTGTTTCCCATGTTCTCTTTGTGAGCACTTCAACAAGAAGTGTTCTGTATTCTGCGGAAGCACGCATATTTCCGGAAGTTTTGACATTTGCAGCCGCATATTCTGCAAACTTCCTGATGGCTTCCTCTCGCTGCTTTTTCGTCATATTCTTAAAATTTTTAAGAATATGATCTTTATCTTCAACTACAACAGCATGTCCCGGTCTTGCACCAATCACTGTCCGCGCTTCTTCTCCGATCATAGATGCTACGCATGTCAGTACCGGGAAATCCGTCTTTGTATTACGCTGGCTCATATAACAGACACGAAGAGGCTGTTTTTTTACAATAATATTGACCAGAATATCATTGTCCTTCTTACGGTTTACAAATTCTGTCAGCGGAATCTTTCCTGCATCGTAAAGTTCCACCCATGTATCCATACCCAGAAACATGGTCAGCACATCAGAAAATCCATAGCGTCCCCAAATGCTTCCCCCTACTGTCGCACAGTTGCGAAACTGCACTCCGACAATGTGTCGCAGACTTTCCTGTATGGCTCCATGTGTGTATTCATTCAGCCTTTCATTTATCTCCAGTTCCCGAAGTGGTGTCATACAGCCGATCACAAATTCATCGTCAAATTCCTGAATCGTATCCAGCCCCAGCCCCGAAAGATCAATGGCTGTGGAAATATTACGATTTCCCATCTTCAGCCACACCATTCCGCCAAGGACAATTGCTGTTTTTTTCTGATTCAGCTCATACGCTTCTGCAACGCTTTTTACTTTCACATAGCTTTTAATCTTTAGCATCTGTGTATCGTTTCCTTTCTGTCATCCAATTTCGAATATGCACAGGCATACTTAATTTAAGTTTAGCAGAATTTTTTTTAAATTTCCATAGTCATATCTATATTTTTTGTGTTTGTTTTCTGTGAAATATGCATAAAAAAGCCTTCTTTACATTGACAATGTCTTTTCGCTGTCGATGTAAAAAAGGCTTTATATTCAATAAAGATCAACGGTTGTTGATAGCAGTTACAAGGGCGTCAATAGAGGCTCTGATAATGTCAGGATTCACTCCTGCGCCCCATGCAAGGGTGCCGTCCGGTTTCTGGATACCGACATATGCAATCGCTTTGGAGCTGGTGCTCTTTTCAAGTGCATGTTCCTGATAAGTTACCAGTGTAAACTTCATCTCGTATGCCTTCCTAAGTGCATTGCTGACTGCATCCAGACGTCCGTTTCCAGTTGCCTCAGTCGTGATGGTCTGACCATTGAAGGTAGAAGTTACCTGGGTTGTAATACCGCCATCTTTCTGCTGGAAATGAACTTCATTGATACTGTATGGTTCCACAATATTTTCAAATGTAGATTTAAACAGGTTGAAGATCTCATCCGGATGAAGTTCTTTATGGCTGTGATCGGAAACAGCTTTTGCTGCATATCCCATAGCTTCGCGCATTTTCGGAGGCAGGTTCAGACCGTATTTTGTCTCAAGAATATATCCGACTCCACCTTTACCAGACTGGCTGTTGATACGGATAACATCAGCATCGTAGTTTCTTCCGACATCGGTCGGGTCGATCGGCAGATACGGAACCGTCCAGCGACTCGGATCTTTTTCTTCTCTCCAGTGCATGCCCTTTGCGATAGCATCCTGATGAGAACCTGAGAATGCTGCAAATACAAGTGCACCACTGTACGGGCTTCTCTCATCTACTTTCATTCCGGTACATTCTTCGTAAACTTCACATACATGAGGCATATTTGAGAAATCCAGTTCCGGATCTACACCCTGTGAAAACATGTTCATGGCCAGTGTTACAATATCCACATTACCGGTACGTTCTCCGTTACCAAACAGAGTTCCTTCGATTCTGTCTGCACCTGCAAGCAGTCCCATCTCAGAGTCTGCCACACCACATCCACGGTCATTATGCGGATGAAGAGAGACAATTACATTTTCACGATATTTTAAATTGTCACACATGTACTCGATCTGGCTCGCATATACATGCGGCATGGAATGCTGTACAGTAACCGGCAGGTTGATGATTGCTTTGTTATCTGCAGTTGGTTTCCATACATCCAGAACTGCATTGCACACTTCCAGTGCATATTCCGGCTCTGTTCCGGTAAAGCTCTCCGGACTGTATTCAAACTGGAAGTTTCCTTCTGTCTGGTCAGCCAGTTCTTTCAGAAGTGTTGCACCATCTACGGCAATCTTTAAGATTTCTTCTTTTGATTTCTTAAATACCTGTTCTCTCTGTGCAACAGAAGTAGAGTTGTATACATGTACGATTGCCTTCGGAGCACCTTTGACTGCTTCAAAAGTCTTACGGATGATGTGCTCTCTGGCCTGTGTCAGTACCTGGATCGTTACATCGTCCGGAATCAGGTTCTGCTCGATCAATGTACGGATAAAGGTGTATTCTGTTTCAGATGCTGCCGGGAACCCAACTTCAATCTCCTTAAAACCGATCTCAACAAGCAATTTGAAAAATTCTACTTTCTGCTCAAGGCTCATCGGGATTACCAGTGCCTGGTTTCCGTCACGCAAGTCTACGCTGCACCAGATTGGAGCTTTGTCTACGTATTCTTTTTCTGCCCATTTCATACATTTTACCGGTGGCATAAAATACTGTCTTTTGTATTTTGTTACGTTTTTCATGATCATTCCTCCATTTTCGCTGAATGTTTTGCTGTGCAGAGCAAAAAAAAATCTCTCATCTCTACAGATTACTGTAAGAGACGAAAGACAACTGTCTTCGCGGTACCACTCTTATTTATGAACGGTTCATACACTCATGGGATACGGAACTAAAAAAGTACTTATATCCTCTCCATATAACGGTGGATACCGTCTGCGCCTACTATCCATCATGGAATTCGGACAGCTGCTCAAAGGCGAGTTCCATGAATTCCTTCTACTGTCTCACACCACCCGACAGTTCTCTGTGCTCCAGTCCTCACGTACTATTCCTCATCAAAGCATTTCGCATATTTTGTCGATGAATAAAGACTAACATGTCAACGTATGATTGTCAAGTAGGAATTTCCTGCCATATATTCCTGCCTGTGCAAAAACGCCCTGCCATAAGCAGAGCGTCTCTACACTTTTCTGATATCAGCCTTTTAATCTGCACACCATATCCCAGAGTGCTTTTGCTGAATTGAAGTTGTCCGGAATGATATCTGCCGGAGTGATCGTAATGTCAAATTCATCCTGTAATTCGCTTACGATAGACAGAATTGCAAAAGAATCCAAAACACCATCATCAATTAAAGTTGTGCAGTTTTCATAATCTGCATCCGGCTGAATGTCTTCCAGAATTTCAATTAATTTTTCCATTTTAGTTCTCCCTTTAATTTTCTGAATTTAAAATGTCGGTATGTATGCCATCCCGCACCAGACGAAGTCCATCTGCCTGTGTCCAGAAATAGATTTTCGGAAGCGGACGGCTCAGAAACAGATAAATTCCTTCTGTTACAGAATATGCACCAACTCTTTCAAAGACCAGTATATCACAAATTTCCGGATTGCGCAGAGGAAATTGTTTTACGATTACATCACTGACTGTACAAAGTGCACCGCACAAGTTCCAGTTTTCTTCTTTACCTTCAGTCTTTTCACTGCCTTTAGAATTCAACTGACTACAGTATGGGCGTTTCATTGCCATTGCCTGTCCGTAATAATTTAAATGATTGATTCCTCCATCCAGTATCACATATGGCTGTTCTTTGTTTACTTTCATATCAACAATTGATGTGATGTAATATCCACAGGAGGCAGCCAGAAATCTGCCCATCTCAAGTACAATTTTGCCATGAAACTGCAATGCTTCAAGAATTTTCTTAAATTCCCCCAGCAAATCTTCTGTCCGTTCACTTTTATCTTTTACAAAATACGGTACAAAGAATCCCGGACCATATTCAAGTGTCCTGATTTCCATCCCGTTAATTTCCTCTAAATCTCTGATAAAAGCATCCAGATGCTCCAGTTCCTCCTGCATCTGAGACAGATTTCTTTTCTGTGTTCCGGAATAAAACTGTATTCCCTCTATCTCTATACCGGCATATTTTTCTCTTTCTGAAATTATTTCACGTATTTCCGCTTCATCAATACCAAACTGATTTCCACTTGTAACACGTATCAGAACCGAAAGGATTATTCCGTGACGGACTGCAGTATCATTCAGTATTTTCAGATGCTGCAAAGACTCCACCGTGTAAGTTCCGCTGTTTCCATATCTGTCCAGCATATAAGCTATATCATCTGGATTTTTGTATACACCTGAAAGTACAATTTTTTCCATCGGAATCCCGGCTCTTTCACAAATTCGAAATTCGCCCGGTGAGCATACTTCCAGAGAAGAAACAATCTCCATCATCGGTTTTATCAGAAATGGATTTGCTTTCATCGCATAGCAGATTTCTGCTTTCCCGTTCAGACATCTTTTGACTTTTTCAGCGAATTCTTTCATTTCATCCAGATCAAAGACATATGCCGGTGTCGGTACTTGCTCTTTTTCTGTCAGTTGGTTCATAAATCTGTATTCTGACATTATCTGTTGTCCTCCTGATATTCTGTCATAAGTGCTTTACGGTCGATTTTTCCGTTTTTAGTAAGCGGCATCTGTTCCACCTGACGAAATACATTCGGAACCATAAACGCAGGCAAATACTGCTTTAATGCTCTGACGATTTCTTTTCGCTCAACATTTCCTTCATAAAAAGCTACAATTTTACTTTTACCCTGATCGAACAGACAGCAGCTTCTTATTATCTCAGGTATTTTATCCATTGATGCCTCTATTTCTCCCAATTCAATCCGATGTCCCATGTGTTTAATCTGAAAATCTTTTCTTGTTGCAAAGCATAGTTCTCCCAGATCATTATAATATGCCAGATCGCCGGTACGATACATCGGTTCCAGATATCTGTCATTAAGCGGGTTCTGTACAAAAGCCTTTGCTGTCTGCTCCGGATTTCTGTAATATCCAAGTGCAAGTGCACTTCCGGTTACACATACTTCTCCATTCTGATTTTTTTCTTCCACAAGGTGATTCTCTTCATCCAGAAGGAATACTTTTTCATTCGGAAAAGCTTTTCCCATCGGAAGGACATCACCCGGCTGAAATTCTCTGTCTACAACGTAATATGTACAGTTACAGGTAATTTCTGTCGGACCGTAAATATTTACATACATCGTATCCGGAAGATATTTTCTCCAGATATTCAGATGCTTCACCGGCATGCTCTCACCTGAAAAAAGGATTTTATTTATCTTTTCCGGTACCTTATATTCAAATCCATTCAGAGTTGAAATAATGCACAATGCGGAAACTGCCCATACTAATGTAGTAACGTCTCTCTCAATCAGAAAATCTATCAGTTTAGTCGGGAAAGAAAATAACTGTTTCGGTATAATCTGTACCGTTGCACCGGTCTTCAGTCCGGAATAAATATCCTTCACAGATACGTCAAAATCCCACGGTGCCTGATTTCCGATAACATCCTTTTCTGTAATATTAAACAGCTCCGTAAAACAGTCAATAAAGTCCAGAACTGAACGATGTCCCACAACAACACCTTTGGGAGTTCCGGTAGAACCCGAAGTAAAAATACCATACAGCGGATCTACATCCACTGCCTGATTTCTGATGCTCTCCAATATTATCGGATCTTCCTGTACAGCATTAAGCTCCGAAAGCATAAGAACCTTCCCCTCAAAGCCCAGTTTTTCCAGATCCTTTAAATATTTTTCTGATGTGATGATGACTTCGCTTTTCAGGATATCCAGAATCTGATTCAAACGACCGGCCGGCTGTTTCGTATCAATCAAAACATAAAAACAGCCTGCATAGACACTTCCCATAAACACACCTATTGTCTCAACACTCTTTTCCATAAAAACCGGAATCGGATTTCTTGGAGCAATATATCTGCTCAATGCTGTTCCTATCTTTCTGCCTGTGCATTCCAGTTCCTTAAAAGTACAGGAGGTATTTTCATCTGCAAATGCGGTTTTATCCGGATATTTTTGTGCCGACTTCTCCAGATATTCCAGAATGTTTTTCTTCATTTTTCTCCCCTCTTTCTTTCAGTCAGTCTGCTGATTCTGTTTGGTTCAGCACCTGTGCAAGGACTTTTGAGTATGCTCTTGCAGCATCTCCGTTCATATGACCGTCATAATCGGTATATGCCTTTGCATCATGTGTGAATGCTTTAAAATATTGTGTATTAAAATTGATATAATCCACACCCTGTTCCTCAAAGAATCTACCGAAATATTTCCATGCGGCATTGTAGTTGTCGCTATGGTCTTTCAGTGTTGCAATGGGAACCGGGGTTGTTACTGCTACAAATTCAATATCGTTCTCTTTACAAAAATCGATCAGTTTCTTCAGATATTCCATATTGGATGGTGTGACTTTGCCATCTTCATATAATTTGATATCTGTCTTTTTCAGTTTAGACGTGTCCACCGGATATCTTTCGATAAAACCACTCTCATGATATTCCTGTGAATCGCTCTTAAGATCTGTAATGCTGTAATCCTTTTTTATTTTCTGAAGGAATGTTTCCTTCACTTTCGGCACTTCATAACTCAGAGAATATTCATACCAGGGAAACAGAATCGTACGGAAATTGCATTTTGCGATCGAATTCCAGAAATATTCCAATTTTGCCTTTGAAAAAGGAAATTCATGATAAAACAGCAGGTAATTGTTGCCCTCTTCTTTCTCAGAAACAAAATATCCCGGATCTACTTCATAAATAATTCTTTTCGGATTTTGTTTCTCAGCAACCAGTCGGGCAAGATAATACGCATCAATTCCGTATTCTCCGCCGACGCATAAATTATGTCCTGTTCTTCCGGTAACTTCTTCCATCACCTCAGGATCGATATCCATTTTTCCATGAGAGGTGCCCAGAATAATATCATCAAACTGTTCCGTGACGACAGCGTGAACATCATTTCTCATAAATGTACATGGATAAAGTGCAGTATCCAGCCCTTTCAGTAGGATGCCACATATTACAAGTATAAGAACTGTTTTTAATATTTTTTTAGAAC
>CAKROE010000079.1 GCA_934371915.1 uncultured Blautia sp.
ACGAAAGAAATTCTGCAGTCGCCAAACCGCCTGTCCTTTATCACGGTACAAACCACATGCTGCACAAAGGTACAGATAAACACCTGCCTGCTCCAGTTCCTCTCTGGTAAACTCTTTGAGCTGATATTGTTTCAACAGGGCTGCCGCCGTCTGGTCATCACCTTTTATGTGTGCAATATATGCCTGATAAAAATGATATTCCGGATATTCACATCCTGAAACCTTCAGCTGATCCAGAATCCGTTCCGCATGTGACAGCCATATCTCACGATCAGTATGTCCGATACGGTATTCTATATAATCATGTATAAGCTCTGCTTTATGCTTCTTTTCTTCTCTGTGAATGTCAATACGGATCTGCGGACTCTTTGACGCAGTCACCTGATATCGCAGTTCCTGATACGGACTTCTTACAATGATCTCCCCAATCTGATTACCGGATTTTAACTGGTCTGCATGAATGACGTAGTTCAGTTTCAGGCAGCTTCCGATAAATTCTTCCTCTGTAACGATCTTACGTTCCGGCTCGAGAAATCCGCCTTTGCTTTCTATATCCAGACGGAGATGTCCCCAGCCGCTCCTCTGGATCTCAAAGGATTCCTGTATGGTCTCTTTGACATTATAAAATTCTGTTTCTGTAGTTTTAAGCGAAATCGAAACTGCTTCTTTTTGTTTCGTGGCAACCAGAAACTCTTCCAGATTCTGCCACGTAACAGGCTGCTTTGCAAGACCTGCATAAAGTGCCTTCTGTTTCGGATCTGCCCCTGCGATCACCGCTGCAAAATTTTTATCTGTAAAAATCCGGTAAGCCTCTCTGAAATCCTTACGCGCAATCTCTGTAAGCGCCTCTATATCCCTGACTTCACTTCCAAAGCTTCGCATTTCTTCTTTTACGGCCTGAATCCGAAACGGGATCTTGTACTCACCTGCACTTGAAGTCACACACAGCCAGCCGTTGCATACATCTCCCGGCCGCATGCCTGATCCGTCTATTCCATAAGGCATCCGCACCGTCGTGCCTGAAAAACGGCTGCTTCCCGGTACAAATCTGCGATTCGAAGACGTCACATATCCCTGAATCCGGTCATTGTTTTCTGTTCCAAAATAGAGTTCGCCCTGCGCCGTGCTGCCGGCTTCCAACGTAATCTCCAGCCTTTCCTTCGAAAAAAGGAGTTCCGGCTGCTCATATTCAAATTTTCCGCTCAGTATCTGTTCTATCTTTTTTTTCAATCTGGTTCACCTGATCATCCTTGAAATCGTATTTTCGTATTGAAATTATTATACACTACATCGAGGTGAGAAGCAAGAAAACGCCCGGTGCAGGTAATTTTTTCATTATTTTTTTATTTTCTGGGAAAAGCACAGGAAACTTGTCTTTCTCATAGACTATATAGAAATCCCCTTTGAGGTGGACATTTGAAAACATTTTTAAAACCTTTGACTTCCGCTGAGGAAAAGCTTTGCCTCAGACGCTGCCGGGAAGGGGATCCTGAAGCAAAACGTATTCTTATTGAGCATAACCTTCGTCTGGTTGCCCACGTTGCAAAAAAATATCAGAACACAGGTGAAGATCTGGAAGATCTGATTTCCATCGGAACGATCGGACTGATCAAGGCAATCTCCACATTTGATATTGACCGATCGGCAAGGCTTTCCACTTATGCTGCACGGTGCATCGACAATGAACTCCTGATGATGCTCCGTTCACGCAAAAAATGTTCCAGAGAAGTCTCTCTATATGAACCGATTGGGACAGACAAAGAAGGAAATGAGATCAGTCTGCTTGATATCATCGAAAGTCCACCGGTAGACGTCGTTGAAAATTATTCCACACAACAGGACATTCTTCATCTTCTTTCTTCTATAAAAACAATTCTTTCGCCAAAAGAATATCAGGTCATCTGTTACCGCTACGGAATCTTTAACGAGCCTGAACTGACTCAGCACGAGATTGCTGTCCGCCTTGATATCAGCCGTTCTTATGTCTCCCGCATTGAAAAAAACGCACTGAAAAAATTACGAACGCTATTCCATTGATTTTCTCTGAGAAATCTTCTAAAATCATAGGTATATCAATCTATGACCGGAAGGAGAACAACTCTTATGAAAGACAGCAGATATGACTCATTTCTTTCACACATACGTAAACTTTCAGGCTGTGTCCTTATTTTACTGCTTTGCCTGACTTTATGTGGTACACTCACCGAACCGGTCCGTGTAAATGCAGCATCAAAACCAGTTTCTATCACTTCCTGTAAACTAAAAGGCAAAAGCAGGATACGTGTTACTGCCACTACCTCAAACGCACGAAAAATCCATGGTTCCAGATGTTATCTGTTTGCACTGGATCCCGGAAGCAGCCGGATTTCCTCTTCTGCACGCCCGATTGCATCCGCCCGCAAATCCAAAAAGATGACATTTTCCTGCCGTTCTGCTCAGAATGGCACCAGTCTTCTTTATCATAGTTTTGTGATTGCCTCACGAAACAGCAGAGGAAAATACACGATCATCAGCAGTAAACGTTATATCTCCAACCCCGGAGCACTTGCCGGTTACCGCTACCGTTTTCCCAAAGCGGTTTCCAAAAAAGGGCTGCAGATCAACGCAGATATGCTCGAAGATGCTGAAGAGCTGAATGTACATAACTCCGTCATCAATATCGATTTCAGTCAGCTTCTCGCACCTCCTCTCCTGCAGAATCCAGCTTATTCCTACGCCTGGAAATATAATGGCAGCACTTACTGGTTTGTAAAAGATTCTGTTTCTTATTATGACCGGCAGCTTCAGTCATTAAAATCTACATCCTCCGTCAACAGTGCCGTTCTTCTTTTAAGCTGGCGTGATGATCTGAAAGGACTGATTTATCCACAGGGGCGTTATAAAGGACACAGTTTTTATGCATGGAACACCGTCGATTCTTCTGCAAGAAATCAATTACAGGCTACCCTTAATTTTCTTGCCAGACGTTATAGCAGTACCAACGGAAAATACGGACGTATCGTAAACTGGATCGTCGGAAATGAAGTCAATAATTACTGGACATATAATTATGCAGGATCTAAAACGCTGAATCAGTATGCAAAAATCTATGCTGACCAGTTCCGTCTGGCATACAATACTCTGACAAGCGTTTATTCCAATGCAAGAGTTTACATTTCACTTGATCATCTGTGGAATACCAACAACGTAAGTGGTACCTTTGCATCAAGGAAAATGCTGGACAAGTTTGCTTCCAAACTACGTGCCGGAGGTAATATTTCCTGGAATCTTGCCTATCATCCGTACAGTTCTCCGCTGACAGAACCACGTTTCTGGGCAAACACAAACAGGCAGCTTACAAAATCTCTTTCCTCCCCTGTTATCAATATGGGAAATATTCAGATCCTGACGAATTATATCCGTCAGAAATACGGTTCCAAAACAAGAATTATTCTTTCAGAACAGGGCTATACCTCCGTACAGAACGGCAAAAATGTAGAAAAACTTCAGGCGGCGGCAATTGCTTATTCCTACCTGCTTTCTGAATCCAATAATATGATCGACTCGCTTATCATTCAACGTCAGGTCGATCATCGTGATGAGATCAGACAGGGACTGAACCTCGGATTATGGACAACTTCTGCCGGTTCTTCATCTCCTGAAGATGCCAGCTCAAAAAAACTGTCCTGGGATGTTTTCAAATATATGGATACCAGTCGTTCCCGTGCTGCCACAAAATCTGCAGTATCTGCAATTGGAGTCAGCAGTTGGAAAAAACTGATTCCGACTTACAAAAGTAAACTTTATAACAAAATTTCATGCAAAATCGGAAAACTTGATCTGGTGAACAGCTACCGAAAGACAGCCTCTGTTTCCGCCAACTGGCAGGCTTATGGTGCCTCGACTCACTTTGGCAGAAGTGGAAATGATTTCACGATATCTCGCGATACCTCACGTAACAGAAATGTTTCATGGGGATATACACAGAATTTCAGAAAAAAACTCAATTTTTCTTCTTCACCGAAATTCTGTACCTCCCTTCGCATAAGTGGTTCCAATAAAGGATATGCACAGATTAAGATACGTTTTTTCAGTGGAAAACAATATTTTGAATGTACCCAGACGGTTCCCACCGACAGAACCGTACATTTATCCACATCTCTTGCCAAATGGAAATATCGTAAAAAAGTTACAAAAATCCAGATTCTTGCACAACCGGTAAAAGGCGGGACATGGAGTTCCGATGCACAATTTGCTTTAACAACCCCGGTACGCAGTCGTTAATTCTGTTTCATGCAGTAAAAAAGATCAGATACCAGTAAATAAGGTGTCTGATCTTTTTATTATAACTGTAACTGTAATTTAATTTTCTGATGCTTCTGCTCGTCTTAAGAGATCGTATTTCTCTATCTCTGTACCAAAATCTACGGCAAGTTTCTGCTGCGGATGCGGTGCACTCTCCACGGATTCACCATTTTCATCATAAATTGCACGAACTTTCACAGATAAATTTCTTCCGTCCGGTTTCATGATCTCAATAGTCTCGCCAACACTGAATTTATTTCTCTGGGTAATATGTGCAAATCCTTTCTCATCGACTTCCTCTGCATATCCCAGATACGTATATTCTTTGACATAAGTGTTGTTGTCATAAATCTGTGTATTCTGATCCGGTTTTCCATAAAAGAATCCCGTTGTAAACTGTCTGTATGTGCAGTTTGAAATCTGCTCCTGATACCACGGCATGTTGGCTTTGTATTTCTCAGGAGATTCCAGATAATCATCGATTGCCTTACGGTAAGTTCTCGCAACTGTCGCCACATAAAGAGCAGTCTTCATACGTCCCTCAATCTTCAAACTGTCGATCCCGCTGTTCAGGACATCGTCCATATGCTCGATCATGCAGAGATCCTTTGAATTAAAGATATAGGTTCCTCTCTCATTTTCATAAACCGGCATGTATTCGCCCGGACGTTTTTCCTCAACCACAGAATATTTCCAGCGACATGGATGTGTACATGCCCCCTGATTGGCATCTCTTCCCACCAGATAATTACTCAACAGACATCTTCCGGAATAGGAAATACACATTGCCCCATGTATAAACGTCTCAATCTCCATATCATCCGGAATATTCGCTCGGATCTCACGAATCTCTTTCAGAGACAGCTCACGCGCAGTTACGACACGTTTTGCTCCGAGGCGATACCAGAAACGATAAGTCTCATAATTGGTATTATTTGCCTGTGTACTGATGTGACATTCGATTTCCGGGCAGATTTCACGGGCATAAGTAAAGATCCCCGGATCTGCAATGATCAGTGCATCCGGTTTTAATTCTTTCAGTTCCTGCAGATATTCACGTACACCCGGAAGGTCATCGTTATGCGCCAGAATATTGACTGTCACATAGACTTTTACACCATGTTCATGTGCAAAAGCGATTCCCTCTGCCATATCTTCTTTTGAAAAGTTCTTTGCCTTCGCACGAAGTCCAAACGCTTCACCACCGATATAAACGGCATCTGCACCAAATACAACGGCGATCTTAAGGACTTCCAGACTGCTTGCCGGAACCAGCAATTCAATTTTTCTCATAATTCCTCCTTCACACTCACAGAAACACCGTCTCCCAATGGAATGATGCTCGTCGTAAGCTGTGGGTGATGCTTCAGTTCAAAAAGATAATCTCTCATTCGTTTATAGATCGTACGATTCCTGCGCTCCACAAGGTAATGAGACTCGATCAGTTCTCCCTCCTGCAGCACATTGTCCGACATCAGGATCCCGCCCGGTGCAAGAAGCCTTACAACATCCGGCAGCCAGTGAATATACTGCCCTTTGGCTGCATCCATAAAGATCAGATCATAAGAGTCTTTAAGTTCTTTCAGGATTTCTCCTGCATCTCCTTCCAGAAATGTGATCTGTTCTTCTCTTCCTGCTTTTTTGAAATTCTCTTTTGCGAGCGGAATGCGTTTTTCGTAATTTTCAATCGTTGTAATATGCAGATCCGGTCTGCCGTATTGACACATAAGAAGTGTGGAGAAGCCGACGGCTGTCCCTACTTCCAGAATCTTCTGTGGTTTTGCAAGTGCCAGCAGAGTTTTGATGAAGCTCTGCATCTCCTTACGTATGATCGGAACTCCCTCAGAAAGAGCAGAACACTCCAGTTCATCAAGAAATGGAGTGTTGCCTGTATCAAGAGAATTTATAAATGTCCGCATTCTTTCTTCTACGATCACGAAGTTACTCCCTCCTGCTCCGCATCTCCCGCAAGAATACCCATGATTCTGGTCGGTGTATATGCGGTGCTGAGAAGATAAGTTCCCGGTCTCATCTTGCCGCTGTAATTAGAAAGCTTTTCCTGTATAACAAATACCAGTGTATCTTCGATCAGGCCTTTGCTTTTCAGTGTTTTGGCAATGTCGTAAGCCGTTGCGTCTTCTTTGATCACAACCGTTACTTCCTGTCCCTCTCCCGGACTCATTGCCTGCTGATTGAAAATATTGTACCCAAACTGGTATGTGACTTTTCCGATCCAGATGACAAGAACAGCCACACATACATACAGAGCTATTTTGAAAAAACCTCCCGCAACAATGACTCCCGCTGCGCCTACCCGGTCTTTTGTATCTCCCATATCGGCTCCTTTCTGTCTGTAAAAGCTTCGTGTCTTATGCTTCCATGATGATCGGCAGGATCATCGGACTTCTCTTCGTTCTCTTCCAGAGAAAATCACTGAGTGCATCTTTTACTACGTTTTTGATCTTGCCCCAGTCCGTGATGTTGCGGTCCAGACACGAATCAAGCGCATTCTCAACAACTTCTTTTGCATTTTCCATCAGATCTTCAGATTCCCTTACATATACGAAACCTCTGGATACAATATCCGGTCCCGCAAGAACGACGTTGCTGTGACGTTCAAGAGTCATAACAACGATCATAATACCATCCTCTGCCAGATGCTGGCGGTCACGAAGTACGATGTTTCCTACATCGCCGACACCAAGTCCATCTACAAGGATTGCTCCGGTCTGAACGGATCCGGTTACCTGTGCGCTGCTTTCGTCCATTTCGAGAACATTTCCGGATGCAAGGATAAAGATATTTTCTTTCGGGATACCAAGATCCTCAACTACATGTTTCTGTGCAGTCAGATGACGATATTCACCATGAACCGGAATTGCGTATTTCGGTCTTACAAGTGAATAGATCAGCTTGATTTCTTCCTGACATGCATGTCCGGATACATGAACATCCTGGAAGATAACTTTTGCACCTTTCATGGAAAGTTCATTGATAACCTTTGATACGGCTTTTTCGTTTCCCGGAATCGGATTGGAACTGAAAATGATCGTATCATTCGGTTTGATCGTGATCTTCTTGTGGATATCTGCTGCCATTCTCGAAAGAGCCGCCATGGACTCTCCCTGACTTCCTGTAGTAATCAGAACTACTTTTTCATCCGGATAATTTTTAACCTGATCGATCTCGATCAGAGTATTTTCCGGAATCCGGAGATAACCGAGCTCTGATGCAACAGAAATGATATTGACCATACTGCGGCCTTCGACTGCCACCTTACGTCCGAAACGATATGCAGTGTCAATGATCTGCTGCACACGGTCAACGTTTGAAGCAAAAGTGGCAATAATGATTCGTGCGTTTTTGTGTTCGTTGAACAGATTGTCAAAGACATGACCCACACTGCGTTCAGACATGGTAAAGCCCGGACGCTCTGCATTGGTACTGTCACACATCAGCGCAAGAACACCTTTCTTACCAATCTCAGCAAAACGCTGAAGATCGATGGCATCACCAAATACCGGTGTATAATCCACCTTGAAGTCACCGGTATGAACTACGATACCTGCCGGTGAATAAATCGCAAGCGCAGACGCATCCTGAATACTGTGGTTCGTCTTGATGAATTCGATGGAAAAATCACCCAGAATGATGACCTGTCCGTGTTTGACCTCTTTTAATTTCGTAGAGCGGACAAGATTATGTTCTTTCAGTTTGTTGGTGATCAGTCCAAGTGTCAGTTTCGTCGAATAGATTGGCACATTGACTTCTTTTAATACATAAGGAAGTGCACCGATATGATCCTCATGACCATGGGTGATCACGAAACCTTTGACTTTGGAAATATTTTCTTTCAGATAGGTAACATCCGGAATGACAAGGTCGATACCGAGCATGTCATCCTCCGGAAAGGCCAGCCCGCAGTCCACGACCACAATACTGTCTTCATATTCAAATGCTGTGATGTTCATTCCGATCTGCTCAAGTCCGCCAAGCGGAATGACTTTCAGCTTGGATGTGCCGCGGCGGCCCTTACGTGAGCCTGTGCGAAGCTGTGGTTTCTGCACAGCTTTCACTGCTGCTTTACCATTATTTTTCTGCTGTGGCTTCTGCTGCTGTTTGTATTTGAAATTTCTCTGTTTCGGGTTCTGTTTCTTTGCATTATTGTTCTCAGCAGATTTCCTGTCATGGTTATTGTATCTTCTCGGTTTGAATCTGCTGTCTCTTGGCATACCTTCTCTCTGTGGTGTATGCGCTTTATTTTCGTTCATATTATTTTCTATACTCAATCAAGCACCTCCATAATGCTTCGTGTGCAATCACATTTCAAGGTCTACGTCCTCAAGCATCTGCTCAAAAACTTTATATACTGCCTGCAGTTCGTTCTCATCTTCAACCATTTCATAGCAGGCTTCGGAATCTGTATCTTCTGATACGTCTTTTAAAATATAGGCATTTGCTTCGTCATCCATTGAATCAGAAACAAGGAGGTACGCCACCCCTCCGATTCTTGTCTGCTCCTCAATGTAGAAATCTTCTACTGTTCCATCAGGAGACTGAAATCTGATTTTTTCCATGTTGTCACCTTTGTCATACTGACAGGGAATCCAGATATCCCTGCAAAATAAATACTGCCGCAATGCCGTCCAGATACTGTTTGCGGTTTTCTCTGCGTACACCGGCCTCCATAAGTGTCCGGTCTGCTTCTACTGTTGTCAGTCGCTCATCCCACATGATAACTTCAAGCCCTGTACGTTTTTTCAGCATTTCACCAAACTCAAGAGCTTTTTCCGCGCGCTCACCAACCGTGTTGTTCATATTCTTCGGAAAGCCCAACACGATCTTTTCTACTTCATATTCTGCGATGAGTTCTTCAATTCTCGCAAGAGTACGCCGCAGCTTGTTTTCCTGTTTGCGCCATATCGTCTCTACCTTCTGCGCAGTCAGGCCAAGTGGATCACTGACGGCTACTCCTACTGTTTTTGATCCGTAATCTAATCCGAGAATCCGCATATTCCTAGCGTTCCCAGGATTTATTCTTAATATATTCATTAAGTAATTCTTCTACCAGCTCATCTCTCTCAACTTTCATGATCATACTTCTCGCACCTTTGTGGCTGGTAATATAAGTCGGATCTCCGGACATAATATAACCGACTATCTGGTTTACCGGATTATATCCTTTCTCATCCATTGCATTGTAGACCAGATCAAGGACTTCTTTTACTTCAAGATCCTGATCCGGTTTTGTTCTGAAATATTGTGTGTTTCCCAAACTGTTTTCTGCCATTTATTCTCACGTCCTTAATAAGATTTCCTTTTTATTTTAATATAATTCTCATCAAAATACAAGAACCCTTTTTTTGCTGAAATTGTATCATAAAAATTTGTACGACATCCTGCAGATTATTCCGCACGTAAAAGATGATCTGTCACAAATCCGATCACTTTCGCCTCAACAAGATCATTTACCTGATGTGCATCTGTCTTTTCGATAACGGCACGTACATATTCTCTGCTGTGCCCTACATACCAGCTCTTTCCGTCTTCTTCGATTTCTTCTTCAAGCAAAAGTTCAATGGTCTTGCCGATCATTGCTTCTTCGTATTCCTTTGCACGGATATCATGCAATGCAAGGAGTTTTTCGCTTCGCTGTGCTTTTACCGCCTCTGTGAGCTGACCGTCCATGGCTGCCGCTTTTGTCCCATGTCTTCTGGAATATTTGAAAATGTGTGTCTCATAAAAATGAATGTTTTTTACAAATTCATAAGATTCTTCAAAATCTTCTTCTGTTTCCATTGGAAATCCTACGATCACGTCCGTTGTAAGTGCCGGTGCCGGATAATATTTACGGATCAGTTCACATTTTTCTGCATATTCCTGTGCACTGTAACGACGATTCATATTTTTCAGTGTTTTGTTGCATCCGCTCTGAAGTGACAGATGGAAATGCGGGCACACCTTTCCGGTCGCAACGATTCCTTCCAGAAATTCTTCTGTGATGATTCTCGGTTCAAGAGAGCCAAGACGGATTCTCTGAATTCCCGCTACTTTACTTACCGCCTGAATCAGGGAAAGAAGACTCTCTCTTTCTTCTTTCTGGAAATCCACGCCGTAGGAGCTTAAGTGAATACCGGTAAGTACGACTTCTTTGTAGCCTTTGGACGCAAGAGTTTCAACTTCTTTTAATACATCCGCAATCTTTCTGCTGCGCACACGTCCCCTCGCAAACGGAATGATGCAGTAAGTGCAGAACTGGTTACATCCGTCCTGTACTTTGATGTATGCGCGAACATGTTCCGCTGTCTGTTCGATGGAAAGCTCCTCGTACTCTTTTGTGTGGTTGATCTCAATCACCTGTACCTGTTTGGAATGTTCTTTTTCATATTCTTCCAGTACTTCTACAATCTGTGTCTTCTGATTGTTTCCAAGGATCAGGTCAACCGCATTGTCTTCTTTTAATTTCTCGGTGTCTGCCTGTGCGTAGCATCCGGCAGCCACCACAATCGCATCCGGGTTCATTTTTTTTGCCTTGTGCAGCATCTGTCTGGATTTACGG
>CAKROE010000080.1 GCA_934371915.1 uncultured Blautia sp.
GGAAGAAATACACGTACATTTTCGATACGGTTTTTATCAAGCTTGTCAACGACAAGGCGGATACCGTCAGAGGTGATTACCTGATCTCCTGCGACGGGCAGACGATCCAGATGCTCAATCACAAGACCGCCAAGTGAATCATAGTCTTCGGATTCAAGATGCGTTCCAAGATGGTCATTAACATCATCAAGACTCATAGATCCTTCAATGACATATTCGCGATCAGAAAGTTTCTTGATCAGTTCATTTTCATTTTCATCGTATTCATCATGTATCTCACCGACAATCTCCTCCAGAATATCTTCGAGAGTGATGAGACCGGTCATTTCACCGTATTCGTCAAGAACGATGGCAATGTTGAATGTAGATTCACGCATCTCCACAAGGAGTTCGGAAATATCCTTGTATTCATAAGTGAAATGAGGCTTGCGGAGAAAACTGCGGATATTAAACCGTTCATCAGGATCATAGAGAAGGAGATCCTTCATGTTGATGATTCCGACAATGTTATCCTGCGTATCTTCGTATACAGGAAGACGGGTAAAACGATCCTCACGGAAAATGTCGATCAGCTCGTCGTAAGTAGAGTTTACATCGGCGAATGTAACGTTGACACGGGGAACCATGATGTCCTTGGCATCAGCATCACCGAGATCAAACACATTGTAGATCATTTTTTTCTCATCAGATTCGATGACACCGTCCTCATGGCTGACATCGACGATCGTACGAAGCTCTTCTTCGGTCATGGCTTTATTGGCTGCATCAGGATCCACACGCAGAAGCTTCATAAAGATTCTTGAAAACAGATTGATGATGAAGATGAACGGAGTCATGATCGTCATGAAAAAGCTGAGAACCGGAATATAACGTAATGTAATTTTTTCTGCGTTTAATGTAGCGTAATTCTTTGGTGTAATTTCACCGAAAATAAGGATTGCCACCGTCAGTGCAGCTGTGGCGATACTTACCATGTAGCCGCCAAAGCTGTATGCCAGTGAAGTGGCAAGAGAGGAAGCGGTGATATTAACAAGGTTATTTCCAATCAGTATGGCACTGAGCATTTTGGAAGTATGGTTCTCGACAATGTCCAGAACTTTGGCTGCCCGTTTATTGCCTTCATCGGCAAGCGTACGAAGCCGGATTTTATTGACTGCCATAAGTGCAGTCTCGTTTGATGAAAAAAATGCAGATAATGCCAGTAGTATGATCAGAATAATCATCTGGTAAGTGTCACTTGCGTCCACTCGTAAAATTCACTCCTTTAATGTATATTAGTCAAGATCTTTGCCGGTAAGCATTTTGTATGCCTGCAGGTATTTTTCGATGGTTTTATCCACGATTTCCTGTGGAAGTGTCCAGTCATTTCCCGGATTAGAGGTCAGCCAGTCACGTGCAAACTGCTTGTCGAAGGATGGCTGTCCATGTCCTGGTTCGTAACCGTCTGCAGGCCAGAAACGGGAGCTGTCCGGTGTCAGCATTTCATCACCGATTACCATATTTCCGTCTTCATCCAGACCGAACTCAAATTTGGTGTCGGCAATGATGATACCTTTGCTCAGTGCATATTCTGCACATTTTTTATAGAGGGCAATGGTATTGTCACGAAGTTTTTCTGCGAGTTCCTGACCTCTGCCCGGGAAATATTTCTCGAGATGATCTACACTTTGTTCGAAAGAAATGTTCTCATCGTGGTCACCGATCTCGGCTTTTGTTGACGGGGTGTAAATTGGTTCCGGAAGCTTGTCGGATTCTTTTAAACCTTCCGGAAGTGTGATTCCGCATACGGTTCCGTTTTCCTGATAACTCTTCCAGCCGCTGCCTGTGATATAGCCACGAACGATGCACTCAATCGGAAGCATGTTCAGCTTGCGGCACATCATGGATTTTCCGGCATATTTTTCCTGCTGGAAAAATTCCGGCATGTCTTTTACATCAACAGAAATCATGTGATTAGGCAGAATGTCTTCAGTCAGGTCGAACCAGAACTTGGACATCTGTGTCAGTACTGTTCCTTTTTTGGTCACTTCGTTGTTCAGGATAACATCGAAACAACTGATACGGTCAGTAGCTACCATGATCAGACTGTCTCCGTTATCATATATCTCTCGTACTTTACCTTCTTTAATTGGTTTTAATTCCTGCATGTCTTTGCACCTCGTCATATGATTTTTAAAATTTTACTGTAAAAATAGCACTTATCACTGCACACTGTCAAGATATTTCTCGAATAAGTACAACAATCCACGGATTTTGTACATCACACCGGTTGCCTGCAAAAAATTCCATAACAGTAGGAATATATTTATTATTCAACTGACGGTGAAATTGATAGCTGAGCTGTTTCTTGCCGTCAAAAAAGAAATCATGCAGTGAGGACAATGTGATTCTGGCGCGATACAGTTCTTCATCATCCGGATGGATCAGCTTTTCATTTAATATGCGGCGGTTGTAGGATTCAAAATCATGTTCCATTTCAAGCCCACGTCCATGAAGCCGATAATCTCTCTTTAAAATTTCGTATTCACCGTTATTCAGATTTAATCTGGCGAGAACCAGTGAATTTTCGGCAAGAATCTTGAAAATAGAATGCGTAACTGAGGTTTCATGAAACGCATCCGCGGTATTTCGGGAATCAGCTGAATCCTGTTTGGACACATGATGGTACTTCTCGTGAGGAACTGTAGTCAGAAGATCCTCTGCATCACTGATCGGCATTGGTTTGTAGAAATAATATCCCTGCGCATAGATACAGTTCATAGAACGCAGCATTTTAATCTGTTCGGGGCTTTCTACACCTTCTGCAATAATCGGCAGGTTGAGTTTATGTGCCATATTGACAATGGAATCGATGATCTGAATTCCTTTTTGACAGTTTTCCGGATTCATTTCGATGAACTTCATATCAAGTTTCAGAATATCGACATTTGTGTCTTTTAACATGTTGAGAGAAGAGTAGCCACTTCCGAAATCATCCATCAGAACACAGAAACCGTGTTGATGAAGCTGATCGATAGTTTCTCTTACAATGATATTGTTTTCTGAAAAGGCAGTCTCTGTAATTTCAACAAGCAACATCTCAGGAGAAAGGTCGTATTTTGTGATGAGATCCTGCAGGTATTCAGGAACATTGATCGTTTCGATATCAGTAACAGATACATTGATTGAAATAGGAACAACATAAAGGTGATCATGTTTCCAGTAGGAAAGCGTCTGGCACACGGCATCCCAGATATATGTGTCAAGTGAAGTGATCATGCCGTTATTTTCAAGAAACGGGATGAACTCACCCGGGGAAACAAAACCTCGAACCGGACTGATCCAGCGGGAGAGTGCCTCCATACTGACGATAGCACCTGTTTCGCTGTTGCATTTGGGCTGGAGATAAAAGGTAAATTCCTTATTATCCAGACCGACGGTTACGTCGTGGATCAGCTGCTGTTCCTTTTCGAGCTGATTTATAATTTCATCAGTGAAATAAGAAATGCGTTTATTAAAATTGCCTTTGATATCAGAACCTGCAAGCTGTGCATTGTTGCACATCGTTGCAACATCCGGATGACCCTCAGGGATAGAATAGATGCCAATGATAGGCAGAAATCCCTCGTTCTGGCTGTGAATGCCGATATAGCTCCGGATTGTTTTATAAATCAGGTTGATAAGCTGGTCATCGTCCGGAATACACATGAAGAAATGATCTCCCCCAAAATAACCGGCGAGATAGCCTTTCATCTGCTGGATACGAAGCAGATACTGACTGATATTGGAAAGCAGAATATCTCCGGCTTCCTGACCGTACCAGTTATTAAATAATTTGAATCGTTCAATATCAATAGATATGATACACCAGTCAGACAGTGCATAACTTTCAAGGAAATCGTTTACTTTCTCGAGAAACTCTGAGCGACTGTACAGCACATTTGTTATACTCATAAAAATACGCCCTTTTACTCTAATATTAAGAATAATTATACCATTATATGAGATTATATTCAACAGAATGCTAGATAAATTATAATAATCCTGATATAATAATATCGAATTAATTTGAAAGAATACGAAATTGATAGAAAGAAGGAAACAAAATGAGTACGAAAGCAGAACAGGCAATTGCGTTTCATGACAAAGGATATAATTGTGCACAGGCAGTCGCATGTTCATTCTGTAAAGAGTTCGGAGTGGACGAGGAAGAAATGTTTCGTATTGCAGAAGGATTCGGACTTGGCATGGGAATGATGGAGGTGTGCGGCGCACTTTCCGGAATGATGATGATCATTGGTCTGCAGAACAGCGTTGGAAACCTGGATAAAGGCAAAGCAACAAAAGGCGACACCTACAAAAAAGTCAGAGAGTATACTGCGAAATTTAAAGAGCAGAACGGCTCATATCTCTGCAAAGAATTGAAAGGTGTGGAGACAGGAAAAGTTCTCAGAAGCTGCCCGGACTGCATTCGTGATGCTGTGGCACTCACAGAAGAATATCTGAATTCACAGAAATAAAAGATCAGCAGATAAACATCTGAACAGCAGCATACAGATAAAATCAGAACAGAAAACCCGCCGGAGTATATGAATTACAGATTCATCTCTCTGACGGGTTTTTGTAATATATAAAATTATTCAGCTACTTTTACGAACTGACTGTTGTACAGATTCTGATAGAATCCGCCTTTTGCCATAAGTTCGTCATGAGAGCCCTGTTCGATGATACTTCCGTCTTTCATAACAAGAATCTCATCGGCATTGCGGATCGTGGAGAGACGGTGCGCGACGATGAAACTGGTACGTCCTTCCATAAGACGGTCGAATGCTTCCTGAACCATAAGCTCTGTTCTGGTATCAATGCTTGAGGTTGCTTCGTCCAGGATCAGCATAGGCGGCAGACACAGCATGACACGTGTGATACAGAGAAGCTGTTTTTCACCCTGGCTTAAGCTGTCCTCTTTTAACTGAGAGTCCAGCCCGTTTGGAAGTCGGCGGATAAATTCCCAGCTATGGGAACGTTTGGCTGCTTCTATAATCTCTTCGTCGGTAGCATCCGGTTTTCCTATATTGATATTTTCACGGACGGAGCCGTTTTTGATCCATGTATCCTGAAGTACCATACCGAAACTGCTTCTCAGGGAATGGCGGGAAATCTCATTGATCGGATGACCGTCAATGGAAATCGTGCCGCCGGTCACATCGTAGAAGCGCATCAACAGGTTGATAAACGTGGTCTTTCCACAGCCGGTCGGACCGACGATCGCGATACGTTTGCCCGGTTCTGCATGGAGATTGAAGTTTTCAATCAGCCTTTTATCAGGAACATAGCGGAAGCTGACATTGTCAATGGTGATCTCGCCTTTTGCGTCGGTAAGTGTTTCTTTTGAGTCTGTACTTTCCGGGATTTCTTCAAGGAGTGCAAAGATTCTGGCTGCACATGCAAGCGCGTTCTGAAGTTCTGTGATAACAGAGCTGATGTCGTTGAATGGTTTCATGTACTGGTTTGCATAGGAGAGTAATACAGAGAGACCACCGACGGTAAGTGCACCGCCCGGAATCATAAATGCACCGACAAGTGCAACCCCTGCGTAAATAACATTATTTACGAAACGGGTAGACGGGTTGGTCAGGCTGCTGTAGAAGACTGCTTTCTGACTGCATTCTTTCAGCTCATTGTTGATTTCTGCAAAACGTGCAGAGGATTTGTCCTCATATCCGAATGCCTGTACGATCTTCTGGTTACCGATCATTTCTTCAATGAGGGCTGTCTGACGGCCACGTGCATCGCTCTGTTTCCGGAACATATGGAAAGAGTGGGAAGAAATAAATCTTGCTACAAAAAAACTGACCGGGGTGAGGATAATGACCATCAGGGTGATCCAGATGTTTTTGGAAAACATAAAGATCAAAGTTCCGATGATGGTTACAATTCCGGTAAACAACTGTGTAAATCCGAGAAGAAGACCATCGGAAAGGATATCGGTATCGGCAATGATACGGCTGATGATGTCACCGGTGCTGTGGCTGTCCAGATAGGAGAGCGGCAGTACCTGAATATGACGGATCGCTTTTGCACGGATATCCTGTACCGTACGGAAAGTCATGCGGTTGTTGATGATGTTCATGATCCAGGTCGCAACACTGGAGACGATGACCATGACAAGAATTCTTGTCAGATAGTACCACATCATACTGAAGTTTACTTCATGTTCGGCAACGACCTGATCGATCGCGTTACCAAAAAGTACCGGCACGTATAATTGAAGAATAACGGATACAGCTGCCAGAATAATACTTAAGACCAGGAGAAAACGGTATTTTCCGATGAAACGGAGTACTTTCCAGAGAGTCTCCATACTGCTTGTATTTGCTGTATCATTTGTTTTTTTGCTCATGATACCACCTCCATAGTTCCACCGGATACGGCAGTATTTGATGAAGTATATTTCGCCCGTTCTTCCGGGAACTGGGAGAAATAGATCTCACGGTAAATGTCACAGTTACAGATCAGGTCATCATGGATGCCCCTGCCGACAAGCTCACCGTCATTCAGAACAAGGATCAGATCGGCCTGACGGATACTTGCTGCACGCTGTGAGACGAGGAAAGTGGTAACATTTCCGCTTAACTGGTGGAGGGATTTACGAAGTGCCGCGTCTGTTGCAAAGTCAAGTGCACTTGCGCTGTCGTCGAGAATCAGGAAGTCCGGCTTTTTAATGACAGCACGGGCAATTGTCAGTCGCTGACGCTGACCGCCGGAAAGATTTCGGCCATTCTGTTCCAGTTTGAAATCAAGCTGACCGTCTTTTCCCTCAACGATTTCACGTGCCTGAGCAGTGGTCAGTGCATCCCAGATTTCTTCATCGGTTGCATCTTCGCGTCCCCATTTCATATTTTCCCGGATCGTTCCTTTAAAAAGTGCTGCACGCTGCGGTACAACACCGATTTTTTCACGAAGATCATGCTGGCTGTAGGTTCGGATATCCTGCCCATTCATCATAATCGTTCCCTTTGTGGTATCGTAAAAACGTGCGATCAGGTTGACGAGAGTGGATTTACCACTGCCGGTACCGCCGATGATTCCGACAGTCTGGCCTTTTTTTACAGAAAAGCTGATATCAGAAAGGCTTGGTGCGCCTGTGCCTGCATAGGCAAAGGTAACATCATGAAATTCTACGGCATTTTCAGCGGTTGCGGAAGCAGAAACGGTGTCATCCGGATAATCCATGGAAGTTTTTACTTTAAGGATGTCGGCAACACGGTTTGCACATGCGGCAGATTTGTTCAGAGTAATGATCAGAGATGCAAGTTTGATGAGCTCAATGATCATCTGTGCCATGTAATTGTAAAGCGCAACAACTTCACCCTGCTGCATGTTACCTAAGTTTACCTGAAGTCCTGCATTATTGATCAGGATAACGGTAGCAATGTTGATGAGTACATAGGTGACCGGATTGAGGAGAGCGGAAAGCTTTCCGACAAATTCATTTAATTTTGTAAGCGCGGCATTGCTCTCGTCAAATTCACGGATTGCTTCTTCTTCACGGCAGAAAGCACGAATGACACGTACACCGGTCAGGTTTTCTCTGGTGAGACCGGTAACTGTATCAAGGCGTCCCTGTACTTTGCCAAAAAGTGGGATGCTGAGATACATGATGACGAATACCACAAGGAAAAGTACCGGAATGGCAACGGCGAAGATCAGAGCACAGCGAGTATTGATCGTGAATGCCATGACCATGGAACCGAGCACAATAAAAGGACTTCGAAGAAGAAGGCGAAGTCCCATGTTTACGCCATTCTGTACCTGGTTGATATCGTCGGTGAGACGGGTGATCAGTGTATCGGTTCCAAGAGTGTCAAGCTCTGTGTAGGAGAGCTTTTGAACATGATCGTAAACGGCCTGTCTCAGTTCCGTGGCAAATCCGACACTGGCTTTCGCTGCAAAAAACTGTGCGGTGATACTGACTGTAAGTCCGGCGGCTGCCATAAGCACAAGGATAAAAAATCGTTCAATGATGTATGGACGGTTATTCCCCGCAATGCCCACATCAATGATCTGGGCAATGACTACCGGAACAAGCAGATCGAACACAACTTCCAGAAATTTGAAGAAAGGTGCAAGAATGCTTTCTTTCTTATAGTTTTTTAGATAGATTGCGAGAGATCGCATTTTCTGTTCCTCCGTTTTTCTTGATGATTGACAAGCACTATTATAGTCCTGTATCATAAGTCATGCAAGTAATATAGGAACAGTATAGGAAGAAAGAGGAAAATCTATGCGACGTGAAGTAACACTGGAAGAAATTTCAGATGGCAAATTATATGATGCAAATGATATGGTAAAAGCGGACTGTCAGGACTGCAAAGGCTGCTGTGACTGCTGTAAGGGGATGGGGGATTCTGTGCTCCTGGATCCGTATGATGTCTGTCGATTGAGCCGGGGCCTTCAGAGAACTCCTGAAGACTTGATCGGCAATGTACTGGAACTTGGCATTTCAGACGGAAATATTCTTCCGCATCTTGCGATGAAAGGAGCAGAAGAACAATGTGTGTTCCTGAATGGCGAGGGAAGATGCTCGATTCATGAAATCCGTCCGGGATTCTGCCGTTTGTTCCCGCTCGGAAGATATTATTCGGAAGATGGTTTTAAATATATTTTGCAGATCCATGAATGCGCGAAGAAAAACCGTTCAAAAATCAAAGTAAAAAAATGGCTGGATACATCGGATCTGAAACAATATGAAAAATTTGTATGGGAGTGGCATCAGTTTCTTCTTGATGTACAGGAGGTTTTTTATCAGACAGAAGATGCGGATCTTATTAAGAATCTGAATATGTATGTACTCAGTCGCTTCTATTATAAAGAGTACGATGCGAAAAAAGATTTCTATGAACAGTTTTATGAACGGCTTGAAGAAGCAAAAAAACTTCTGAGTCTTGGTGTGTGACCGGGACTCAGAAGTTTTTGCATTTTTAATTGTTTTTTGAAGGAAGCTCATTAAGAAGCTGATGGATGGTTTTGTTCAGAACCGGATGACGATAATACGGGGCAATCTCATCCAGCGGTTTCAGCACAAAATCACGGTTTTCCATATCAATATGCGGGATATGGAGATCCGGTGTATCAATGATCTCATTGTCATAGAATAAAATATCCAGATCAAGGGTACGAGGTCCCCAGTGAATGATACGTTCTCTGTTTGCGGCAGCTTCCAGTTCATGGAGACGGTCAAGCAGTTCCCAGGGAGTCAGAAGAGTACGGAGACGGAGTATACCATTGAGAAATTCATCCTGCTCAACGCCTCCATATGGTTCGGTGACAAGATATTCTGACACAGCTTCGACTTCACAGTCCGGAGTGTCCTTAAGACCCTGAATACCATCATCGATATATTTCTTTTTGTCCCCCAGATTGGAACCAAAAGCAACATAAGCGGTGTGCCATCCACGTGTGATTTCTACAGCAACTGTATCAAGCGGAAGACCGACAGGTGCCCATGGTTTTTCGATACGAAGAGTAATTGCATTCATCAGCGGGAATTCATGCAGGAGCATCTGACAGAGGCTTTCAGCAAGTGTTTCCAGAAGTTTGTAGGTATGCTCTTTGGCAAATTTTGCAATCATCTGGCTGACTTCTCCGTAATGAATAGAGGCAGTCAGATCATCCGTCAGACCGGCTTTACGTGTACTGGTATAAAGTTTTGCTGATACGATGAATTTCTGACCGAGTACATTTTCTTCCGGAAAAACTCCGTGGTTAGCAAAAATCTCAAGATTTTTGATCTCAATAATATCCATTTATTTTTATTCCTTTTAGTTGTTCTGTTATTTAATATTTCGACCGAGAATCGCTTCGGTCATCAGTACGGCACGTCTGTTTTCTTTTACGTCATGGACACGTACAAAAGCACAGCCTTTCATAACACCGATTACAGATGTGGCAATCGTTCCCTCGACACGCTGGTCAACCGGAAGATCAAGTGTAAGACCAATCATGGATTTACGGGAAGTACCAAGAAGTACCGGGAATCCGAGATGCTGAAAAAGTTCCAGATGATTCATGGTTTCAAGGTTCATTTCATACGTTTTTCCGAATCCGACACCCGGGTCAAGAATGATACGTTCGTCTTTGATGCCGGCCTTGCGCGCGATGTTTACGCATTCCTGGGTTTCGGTAAGCATGTCGGTGAGAAAATTGTTGTATTCTGTGTTGGCTTTGTTGTGCATCAGACAGCAGGCTACATCATGTTTTGCGATTACACCTGCCATTTCCGGATCATATTTCAGTCCCCATACGTCATTGACAAGATCCGCACCTGCCTGTACGGCGACGTCAGCAACACTTCCTTTATATGTATCTACAGAAATCGGAATATCAAAATGTTTGCGAAGTGCTTCGATGACCGGAACGACGCGGGCAGCTTCTTCCTCGGCACTGACCGGAGTATGTCCAGGACGAGTGGATTCACCACCGACATCCAAAATATCCACACCGTCTGCAATCATAGCCTCGGCATGCTTCAGCGCGTGATCCATGGAGTTCCATTTGCCACCGTCAGAGAAAGAATCCGGGGTTACATTCAGGATT
>CAKROE010000081.1 GCA_934371915.1 uncultured Blautia sp.
AAGAAACCATCAGCATTGGTTGGTTGATCAGTTGACCTAAAAAATTTTAATGTGTCCTTGACATGGGGTCCAGTTTATTGTAAACTGGATGGTTTGGGGAAGAGTAAGTGCAAAGTGAGTCAAAAACTGATCTGGGATTGGATGGTTTGGGGAAGAGTAAGTACAAAGTGAGCCAAAAACTGATCTGGGATTGGATGGTTCAGGGATAGACAAGTGTAAAGCAAGTCAATGTTACACCGATAGTTGACCAGAACAGGTTGATGAATTGCAGAAAGTGCTGCAATGGAATAGAAAAATAGAAAGATAGTAAGCAAAATCCAGCGTTGACTCTTGACCTTCCGGCGGATTTGCGGTATAGTTCTCTACACTTTGCAAAAAAAGGAGCGAGACTTATGACTTTTTATCAGGAACTTCAGCTGAGTTCGGTGGGTTCGAAACAACTGATCAAAAATACCACAGACCCGAAAGAAAAACGCCGCCATATTCTGATTTACAACTTCAAGGTATACCTTGTCATGGCATTCTGTGTGGCGGTGGTGACATTGTATACAAATCTGACCGGAAGTGACAACAGCGTCGTGGGAGTAACGGTACTGCTTGCAGTACTTGTGCTTCGGCAGGCGGATTTCGGAATTAAAACGACACATGGAATATTCAGCATCATGGGGATTTTTGCGATTCTTATGATTGCACCGCGATTTGCCAACACGCTCAATCCAATCGGGGCATTTGCAGTAAATGCAGCAGCCATCCTTCTTCTGATGATCTTAGGATGTCACAATGTGATTATGTATAATCATTCGACGTTTGTGCTGGGATATCTTTTGCTGCTGGGATATGACGTGACCGGTGCGGAATACATAAAGAGAGTCGAAGGACTTGCAGTCGGAATGGTTCTCTGCATGATTATCTTCTACAAAAATCAGAAAAACCGTCCGTACAGAAGAAGTTTTCTGGATCTGTTCCGTGAATTTGACCTTCATTCTGCAAGGGGCAGATGGTATCTGAAACTGACACTGATTGTTTCCAGTGCAATGCTGATCGTATCTCTTCTGGGCTTGCCGAGAGCGATGTGGGCAGGAATTGCCTGCATGTCCGTATGTCTTCCTTTTACAGATGACTGCGTTGCCAGATCAGGAAACAGATGGCAGTATAATATTGTCGGATGTGTATTGTTTATCGCACTATACCTGATTTTACCGGAATCTATGTATCCGTATATCGGAATGATCGGAGGAATCGGTGTCGGCTATTCGGCAGGTTACGCATGGCAGACCGCGTTTAATACATTCGGAGCTCTTTCGATCGCAGCAGGGCTGTTTGGGATGCCGATGGCAGTAGCACTTCGAGTCGGACTGAATGTGTTCGGCGCACTTTACACAGTAATCTGTAACAAAGTGATCGACAGACTTGCGGTTGCTTCTGCGATCCAAAAAGGTGCGGTAAGTTGACTGAAATAAGGTCTACATGACGGAAAATTATAGGGCAAAGTTTTGGCGAAGAAAATTAACGTCTGTAAGAAAGAATAACGAAAAAAATCTGTCGTTGAAAGCATATACGTTATGTGAGATAATTAAAGGAAAGCAGGGAGAGCTGTTCACAAGTTATGGACAGCTCTTCAGTATAATATGAAAGTACAAGATTAAAATACAACATAAACAGGAAGGATCCTCATATGAAAAGAATAAAATGTCATCTCAGCCTGCTTCTGTTTCTTCTGATGCTGTGCACCAGTATAAACGGGACAGACTCGAATTTCTTGCCCATCGATTTAGCTGTAACAAAAACTGCACAGGCAGCCTCAATTTCTTCCGGTATGACATCAAATCAGTTTACCGGCTGGAAAGGCAGGGGACTCAGGAGAAAATACTATAAAAATGGAAAACTTCAGACAGGCTTTCGTAAAATAGGCAATGACTATTATCTTTTTGATTCGAAAGGACGGATAAAGACCGGATGGCAGTATGCCGGAAATCATTACCGCCTTTTTCACAAAAAGACCGGTAAGATGGTCAGGAGCCGTACCTATCAGGGGCGCAAAATTGACAAAAACGGTGTATGGACGCCGATAGTTGTACTGGATGCGGGTCATTCAGGAAATGTAGCACGTGGCTATGAACCGCTGGGACCGGGATCTTCTGAACAGAAAGCAAAAGACAATTCCGGTACGGATGGAGTGGCAACGGGTGTGCCCGAATATGTACTTACTTTAAATATGGCGAAGAAACTGCAGACTACTCTCAAAAAACAGGGCTGCAAAGTAATTCTGACACGCAAAAACAATCGAACTGCATTAAGCTGCGCGCAGAGAGCACGTATTGCAAATAAGGCAAAAGCTGATGCGTATCTGCGTATTCATGCAAATGGTGTGGATTCTTCCAGCGTGACAGGCGCTATGACGATCTGCGTAACCAGAGGAAACCGCTTTGTTTCTTCGAGTATGTATAAGAAATCTTATAATCTTTCAAAGGCTGTCCTGAATGCGTATGTAAAAGCGACCGGATGCCGCAAAGAGTATATCTGGGAGACAGATACGATGAGCGGAAACAACTGGAGCAAGGTGCCGACAACTCTGATCGAGCTCGGCTATATGTCCAACCCGGCAGAAGACCGTCTTATGCAGAACTCTTCCTACCAGAAAAAGATGGTAAAAGGGATGGCAAACGGAATCAGAGCGTATTTACTGGGACACTGATGAATCAGAATACATATAAAAATGAACAGGCAGGATGGGAATATCTGCCGTTACTGCACTTTTTCTTGACAGAAACATTTTAACTTGCTAAAATTTTAAAAGATATAAAGATTAAAGGGCGTTGATTTTGATCTAAATCAACGCTCCTTTTGTGTTAGGGAGGTAAAAGAGATGTTAAAAGTATGGATTGCAGGTGCCGGCGGACAGATCGGACGGGCGCTGAATGATGTACTGGATCCGATGCAGTTTGAGGCACTGAATACGGATGTCGATGAATTGGACATTACGGACACAGATGAAGTCATCAATTTCGGTACTGTCAATAGACCGGATGTGATCATCAACTGCACAGGTATCACAGATACGGAAGAGTGTGAGAAAAATCCGGAACATGCATACCGTGTCAATGCACTTGGTGCAAGAAACTTAAGTATCGTTGCACGTAAATGTGGATCAAAGATTGTTCAGCTTTCTACAGATGACGTATTTGACGGACAGAGTAAGAAACCGTATACAGAGTTTGATGATACAAATCCGCTGACCGTATATGGCAGATCTAAAAGAGCCGGCGAAAATTATGTAAAAGAGTTTACACACAAGCACTTTGTCATCCGCAGTAACTGGGTATACGGACACGGCGGACGCAATTTTGTAAACCGTGTACTGGAAGCGGCAGAGTCCGGAAGAGCACTTTCTGTGGCATCAGACCAGTTTGGTTCTCCAACCAGTGCCAAAGATCTTGCAAGAATGATTCTGTATCTGATCAGCACAAATGAATATGGAACATATCACGTAACCTGCAGCGGTATCTGTAACCGTTATGAGTTTGCACAGGAGATATTAAGACTTACCGGCAAAACAATCGAACTGAAATCTGTTCCTACCGAGCAGTCAGACCTTTCATCTGTCAGACCACCATATGCAGTTCTGGACAATTTTATCCTTCGTATTATTGAAATGTATGATATGCCGGAATGGAAAGAGTCCCTGAAAGAATACATGGATGAGAGAACGGAGGACTAAAATGAAAGAAAAAAACACAAAAGCAAAAGCTCCGAACAAAAAAGCGATAGGGCTGACGACCAAGATCTTTATCGCGCTGATCGCGGGTGCGATTCTTGGTATCGTGCTCTGCTATCTGGTTCCGGACAGCAGTTTCAAAAAAGATGTAATTATTGAAGGTGTTCTCTATGTCATCGGACAGGGATTTATCCGCCTGATGAAGATGCTGGTTGTACCGCTGGTATTCTGTTCTCTGGTCTGCGGAAGTATGGCAATCGGAGATACAAAGAAACTCGGTACGGTGGGTGTGAGAACTCTGGCATTTTATCTTGCAACTACAGCACTGGCAGTTTGCGTTGCACTTGGCGTCGGTAATCTGATCAACCCTGGTGTCGGCCTTGATATGAGCGCAATTCAGTCTTCGGCAGCTTCTGTAGAAACCATGGAAGCAACATCCCTTACCGATACGATCCTGAATATCATTCCGGACAACCCGATCAATTCGCTGGCAAGCGGAAGCATGCTTCAGGTTATCGTATTTGCACTGATCGTCGGTGTGATCCTTGCAAAAATGGGCGAGCGTGCAGAGACAGTTGCAAACTTCTTCAGCCAGTTTAATGATATCATGATGGAAATGACCATGATGATCATGAGCCTTGCTCCAATCGGTGTATTCTGTCTGATCAGCCGTACGTTTGCGAATATCGGTTTCAGTGCATTTATCCCGCTGGCGAAGTATATGATCGGTGTACTGCTGGCGCTGGCTATTCAGTGCTTCGGCGTATATCAGATCCTGCTCAAGATTTTTACAGGTCTGAATCCGATTCGTTTCATCAAGAAATTTTTCCCGGTTATGGCATTCGCATTTTCTACTGCAACGTCTAATGCGACCATTCCGATGTCTATTGATACGCTGTCCAAAAAAATCGGCGTATCCAAGAAGATTTCGTCCTTTACTATTCCGCTGGGTGCGACTATCAACATGGATGGTACTTCCATCATGCAGGGTGTGGCCGTAGTTTTTGCAGCTCAGGCATTCGGTATTCATTTAAGTCCGATGGATTATGTGACAGTTATCGGAACTGCAACACTTGCTTCTGTAGGTACGGCAGGTGTTCCGAGTGTTGGTCTTGTAACCCTGACTATGGTATTTAACTCCGTAGGTCTTCCGGTTGAGGCGATCGGTCTCATCATGGGTATTGACCGTATCCTGGATATGACCAGAACAGCAGTCAACATTACAGGTGATGCTGTCTGCACAACTATCGTTGCACATCAGAATGGTGCGCTGGACAAAAAAGTATTCAACGAAACAGCATAATCTTTTTACATTGATTTCAGCAAAAACGGCTGTACACAGGAAGTGTGCGGCCGTTTTTTGCGCCATATGTAATAAACAGACTGATATGGTGAATCACGCAAACATAAAACAGGTTGCATTTGTCACAGGGCTTCGGCTATAATACGAGAGAGCCGGATTACTGAGGAATAAATGCCGGCAGGAATCCACACATATCACTTTAACGAAAGCGAGAATAAATATGAGTATATTGAATGTTGAACATCTGACACATGGCTTTGGCGACAGAGCAATCTTCTCAGATGTTTCTTTCAGACTCCTGAAAGGAGAGCATATCGGACTTGTCGGCGCGAATGGTGAAGGTAAGTCTACTTTTATGAGTATTGTTACCGGAAAACTGATGCCGGATGAGGGTAAAGTAGAATGGGCCAAAAACGTCCGCGCAGGTTATCTCGATCAGCATGCGGTGCTGGAAAAAGGAATGACGATCCAGGAAGTGCTGAAATCTGCTTTTGACCCGCTTCTTCAGAAAGAACAGAGAATGAATGAAATCTGTGATCTTCTTGGAAGTGCGGATGAAGAAGAGATGAATGTCCTGATGGAAGAACTGGGAACAATTCAGGATGAACTGACATTACATGATTTTTATGTCATTGATTCCAAAGTCGAAGAAGTTGCAAGAGCACTTGGACTTCTGGATCTGGGACTTGACCGTGATGTTACAGACCTGAGTGGCGGACAGAGAACAAAAGTCCTTCTCGGCAAACTCCTTCTGGAAAAACCGGATATCCTGCTTCTGGATGAGCCGACCAACTATCTTGATGAAGAACATATTGCGTGGCTGAAACGCTATCTTCTTGATTATGAAAACGCATTTATTCTGATCTCACATGATATCCCATTCCTCAATGAGGTAGTAAATATCATCTATCATATGGAGAATCAGGAGCTGAACCGTTATGTCGGTGACTACGATCATTTCCAGGAAGTGTATGCAGTGAAGAAAGCACAGCTGGAAGCGGCATATCGTCGTCAGCAGCAGGAAATCAGCGAACTGAAAGATTTTGTTGCAAGAAATAAAGCGCGTGTTTCCACCAGAAACATGGCGATGTCCCGTCAGAAAAAGCTGGACAAGATGGATGTGATCGAGCTGGCAGCAGAAAAGCCGAAGCCGGAGTTTAATTTCCGTTACGGACGTACTCCGGGAAAAATGCTGTTTGAGACGCATGACCTTGTGATCGGCTATGATGAGCCGCTGTCCAAACCATTGAATTTCACCATGGAGCGTGGACAGAAGATCGCACTGGTCGGAACAAACGGAATCGGAAAAACGACACTTTTAAAGAGCATTCTCGGACTGATCCCGGCACTCAAAGGAAACTGCGAACGAGGTGAAAATCTGGAACTAGGCTATTTCGAGCAGGAAGTAAAAGGTGACAATAAGACAACCTGTATCGAAGAACTCTGGCAGGAATTTCCGTCTTATACACAGTATGAGATCCGTTCAGCACTTGCGAAATGCGGACTGACTACCAAACATATCGAGAGCCAGGTACGTGTTTTAAGTGGTGGCGAGCAGGCGAAGGTACGTCTGTGCAAGCTTGTAAACAGAGACACAAATGTCCTGCTTCTGGATGAGCCGACCAACCATCTTGATGTAGATGCAAAGGATGCGCTGAAAACTGCACTTAAGGAATACAGAGGCAGTATCCTTCTGATCTGCCATGAACCGGAGTTTTATCAGGATGTGGTAAATGAGGTCTGGGATATGAGCAAATGGACCACCAAAATCTTTTGAGTATGGGGAGAATTTCATGCATAAAGAAATAAACCACAGAATAAGGAAACATTTTAACGAGGGAATCTACAACGTTGCCAGATACACGGAAATCATACTTTCTATTGTGATTCTGATCGTGATCGCACTGACGGGTATCCGGCTGATCTATACGATCACTGAAATTTCCATTCTGGATATGGATATTGACTTTTTTACAGAGTTTCTTGCAAATGCACTGTCGCTTGTTGTGGGAGTGGAGTTTGTAAAAATGCTCTGCCGCCATTCTGCACAGACAGTTGTTGAGGTACTGCTGTTTGCAACGGCAAGACAGATGGTAGTCGAGCATATGGATCCGGTGCAGACACTGATCGGTGTCATTGCCATTGCAATTCTGTTTGCTATCCGTAAATTCCTTATGACAGAGGACAGTGACATGGCACATGAACCATTTAAAAGAAGCAAAGATGAGACAGCAGAGAAAACAGAATGTAAATAAAAGTAAGGGCGGGATTATTTCCTGCCCTTGCTTAATGTACTGTTATGATAGTCGGAAGAGAAGGTGACATCACGCCCGAACCATGCCGGCGGTGTGTAGGAATTCGCTGCTTCTTCGGATGGAAATTCTACTTCTGCCAGAAGCAGTCCTTCATAATCTGCATGAAAAACATCGAGCTCGATCGTCAGACCGTTTCTTTCCGGAATCAGATAACGTGTCTTGGAGATGACGAGACCGTCTGCCTTAGATTTCAAATGTTCATAGGCCTCCTGCGTCAGTGGAAGATTATATTCTTCTCTGGCCATGAGGCCTTTTGATTTGTAAGTGAGAAAATAATCGTCATCCTGTCTGCGGATGCGAACGACAGGTGAAGTACAGAGATATCCCTGCTCGAGCTTATGAAACGGATAAGATGCAAGATCCGCCGGAAGCTGTTCTTTTTCTATCAGATATTTTCTTTCGATTTCCATAGTAAAACTCCTTGATAAATTTATGATGTTTTGAAATATTATTTGCAGATTTAGTATATCCCTTTTGGGCATGAAATGCTATACTGAATGACAGAATGGCAATAAAACAACGGACAGGCAGCAAGCCAATATATCATAAGGGAGGAACTTTTTATGAGCAAAAAAGTATATATTTTTCTGGCAGACGGATTTGAAGACATTGAAGGACTGACTGTAGTCGATCTGATGCGCCGGGCACAGATCGATATAAAGACAGTGTCCATTAAGGATATCAGGGACATTACTACTTCTCACGGAATCCATATGCAGACAGATCTTGTTTTTAAAGAAACCGATTTTTCTGATGCGGACATGCTTGTGATCCCGGGTGGCATGCCGGGCACAAAATATCTCGGAGAATATCAGCCGCTCTGTGATCTCCTGACAGATTTTTATAAACAGGGCAAAAAGGTCGCAGCCATCTGTGCAGCACCGACTGTATTTGCCGCACTGGGATTTCTTGAGGGTAGAAAAGCAACCGCATACCCATCCTGCATGGATGGATTAAAAGGAGCAGAGCGTTCTCTGGACAGTGTTGTCATTGATGGCAATGTCACAACGAGCCGCGGCCTCGGAACAGCGGTTGACTTCGCACTCAGCCTGATCGGACAGCTTCTTGGAGAAAAAACAGCGGATGAAATTGCGGAATCCGTGGTATATAGCCGAAAATAAAGGAAAAACAAGGCTTTTTCATAAAAAAATACTGGTGTTTTTAAAGACATTGTGCTATACTACGATAATGACTGTAATTGTATCTCATTATATGGAGATACAGTTGCCTGATGCCGCCAGAAGGCGCAGGAATAAAGGAAAAGTTAGAATATAAGTAACTGCAGAAATACAGAACGGTTACGAATATAAGAGATCTAACCTGAAAATTAAGGAGGAACAGGAAACATGAGTTTACAGGTGGAAAAACTGGAAAAAAACATGGCGAAACTGACAATCGAGGTTTCTGCTGAAGATTTAGAGAAAGCTATGCAGGCTGCATACCAGAAAGCAAAAGGAAGAATCTCTCTTCCTGGATTCCGTAAAGGTAAAGCACCGAGAAAAATGATCGAGCAGATGTACGGAAAAGGAATCTTCCTTGAAGACGCTGCAAACGCTCTGATTCCGGAGCACTACAGCAAAGCACTGGAAGAATGTGATCTTGAGATCGTTTCCCAGCCGGAAATCGATGTAACACAGGCTGAGCCAGGAAAAGCATTCATCTTCACAGCAGAAGTTGCTGTTAAACCGGAAGTTACTCTTGGTGAGTACAAAGGTGTAGAAGTTCCGAAGTCTGAGACAGAAGTAACAGACGAAGACGTTGAAGCTGAACTGAAGAAAGAGCAGGAGAAAAACTCCAGAACAGTTACAGTTGAAGACCGTGGAGCAGAAAACGGTGACATTACAACAATCGACTTCGAAGGATTTGTTGACGGAGAAGCATTTGAAGGCGGCAAAGGTACAGATTACCCGCTGACACTTGGCTCCAACTCCTTCATCCCTGGATTCGAAGATCAGCTCGTTGGCTCCAAAGCAGGTGACCACGTAGAAGTTAAGGTTACATTCCCGGAAGAATATCAGGCAAAAGAGCTTGCAGGCAAAGAAGCTGTATTCCAGTGTGACGTTAAGAAAGTAGAAGCAAAAGAGCTTCCGGAACTTGACGATGATTTTGCACAGGACGTTTCCGAATTTGACACTCTTGCAGAGTACAAAGAAGACGTTAAGAAAAACCTGACAGAAAAGAAAGAAAAAGCTGCTCGTACTGCAAAAGAAAATGCAGCAGTAGATAAAGCAATCGAAAACGCTGAGATGGAAATTCCGGACGCTATGCTGAACACACAGGTTCGTCAGATGCTGGATGATTTCTCCAGAAGAATGCAGTCTCAGGGACTTACCATGGAACAGTACTTCCAGTTTACAGGAATGACTCTTGACAAGATGCAGGAAGAAATGAAACCGCAGGCTCTCAAGAGAATCCAGACAAGACTTGTTCTTGAAAAGATCGCAGAAGTTGAAAACATTCAGCCAACAGAGGAAGAAGTTGAAGAAGAATTCAAGAAAATGGCTGATGCATACAAGATGGAAGTGGAGAAGATCAAAGAACTGCTTGGTGACCGCGAGTTAGAGCAGATGAAGAAAGATATGGCTGTACAGAAAGCCGTAACTCTCGTTGCTGACGAAGCAAAGGAAGCCTAAGCAGACGTTAGATCCTGAACCACTGGAATCGACGAATGGAGGCATTTATATATGAGTTTAGTACCATATGTCATTGAACAGACAAGCAGAGGAGAAAGAAGCTATGACATTTACTCCCGTCTTCTGAAAGACCGTATTATCTTTCTTGGCGAGGAAGTAAATGATGTAAGTGCAAGCATTATCGTGGCACAGCTTCTGTTTCTTGAGGCAGAGGATCCGAGCAAGGATATTCAGTTATACATCAACAGCCCGGGTGGTTCTGTAACTGCAGGCATGGCTATTTATGATACCATGAAATACATTAAGTGTGATGTTTCTACAATCTGTCTCGGAATGGCAGCCAGCATGGGAGCTTTCCTTCTGGCAGGCGGAACAAAGGGCAAGAGATATGCCCTGCCACACTCAACGATCATGATTCATCAGCCGTCAGGCGGTGCACAGGGTCAGGCAACCGAGATTCAGATCGTGGCTGATCACATTGCCCAGACGAAACGGACTTTGAATGAGATCC
>CAKROE010000082.1 GCA_934371915.1 uncultured Blautia sp.
GGATGGGACTGCGTGGACTTTGTCTACGTTACCGGTGATGCCTACATCGACCATCCTTCTTTTGGTTCCGCGATCATCAGCCGGCTGCTGGAGAGCAGAGGATATCGGGTCGGAATCATTGCACAGCCTGACTGGCGCAAAAAAGAAAGTATTCAGGTATTTGGTGAGCCACGTCTCGGATTTCTTGTTACGGCCGGAAATATGGACTCGATGGTAAACCATTATACCGTATCACGTAAACACCGTCAGAAAGATGCATATTCACCGGGGGGACAGATGGGGCTCCGACCGGATATGCCAACGGTTGTTTACAGCAATCTGATCCGCCAGACCTACAAACATACACCGATCATTCTCGGCGGCATCGAGGCAAGTCTTCGTCGTCTGGCACATTATGACTACTGGAGTAACCGTGTGCGCCGCAGCGTCCTTATGGATTCCGGTGCCGATCTGATTTCATATGGAATGGGAGAGCATTCCATCATTCAGATTGCAGAAGCTCTTCAGAGCGGAATCCCGGTCGAAGAGATCACCTACATTCCGGGGACCGTCTTCAAAAGCAAAGAACTTTCCCGTGTTTATGATCCGATCATCCTTCCGTCTTTTGAAGCCGTCGCTGCAGACAAAAAAACATATGCCGAAAGTTTCAATATACAGTATCGCAATACAGATCCGTTCACTGCACATCCGCTTGCAGAAGATTATGGTAACAGAGGATATGTCATACAGAATCCGCCGGCGCTTCCTCTGACACAGCAGGAGATGGATGATGTCTACGATCTTCCGTATCGTGAGACATGGCATCCGGTCTATGATTCCATGGGCGGCATTCCTGCTCTGGAAGAAATCAAATTCAGTCTCACAAGCAACCGTGGTTGTTTTGGCGGCTGTAGTTTCTGTGCGCTGACTTTTCATCAGGGAAGGATTCTGCAGACCAGAAGTCATGAATCTATACTCAAAGAAGCCCAAAAAATGACACAGGATCCGGATTTCAAAGGTTATATTCATGATGTCGGCGGACCTACCGCAGATTTCCGTCAGCCTTCGTGTCAGAAACAGCTGACAAAAGGGGTTTGCCAGAACAGGCAGTGTCTGTTTCCTGAACCCTGCAAAAATCTCAGAGTAGATCATTCAGATTACGTTTCTCTGCTTCGGAAACTGCGGGAAATTCCGGGTGTCAAAAAAGTATTTATCCGTTCAGGTGTCCGTTTTGATTATGTAGTTGCAGACAAAAGTCCTGTTTTTTTGAAAGAACTTGTGAAGCACCATATCAGTGGACAGCTCCGTGTGGCACCGGAACATGTTTCCAATCAGGTACTTCATTATATGGGGAAACCAAACCATCAGGTCTATGAGGCTTTCCTTAAGGCTTATAACAAAGAAAATCAGGCTACCGGCAAAAAGCAGTACGCAGTACCTTATTTTATGTCATCTCACCCGGGATGTACGCTCAAAGACGCGGTAAAACTTGCTGAATATGTACGCGATCTCGGTTTCACACCGGAACAGGTACAGGATTTCTATCCGACTCCGTCTACGCTGTCTACCTGTATGTATTATACCGGCATTGATCCCAGAGACGGAACACCGGTCTATGTACCACGTGATCCACACGAAAAAGCAATTCAGCGTGCCCTGATGCAGTACAAAAATCCTGCCAACCGCAAACTGGTTCTCGAAGGCCTCAAAAAAGCAGGGCGCATGGATCTGGTTGGCTTTGGACCGAAATGCCTGATTCGCCCGGAGCGAGACAGCAAAGACAACAACCAGCGTACAGAACGTACTTCCTCCGGTCATAAAGCATCCTCCGGAAAGAGAACCGGCCGAACGATCCGCAACACCCATAAGAAAAAGACCCGAAAATAACTAAAGGAGCGTTTCATGAGTAAAAAAAATATATTTTCCAACAGCAGCAAGGGCGATTTCGGATACCTTTCCTCAGAGAAAAAAAGGCGTATTCTGATCACAGCCATCTTGTTTTCCGTGCCGCTGTTGATTTTTTTCACCGCATTGTTATATTTTCACACAAGACTGACGATCTGGACCGTCGTAGCCGTTGTCGGCTGTCTGCCGGCATGTAAATCACTGGTCAGCCTGATCATGGTTTATCGTGCAAAACCGATGTCAGCTTCCGTTTATAAACAGATCAGCCAGCATTCAGATAGACTTACCATGTCATACGAAATGTACATGACCTTTTATGAAAAAAGTGCTTCCATTGATGCCTTTGCAATTTGTGGAAATGTCGTAGCCGGTTACAGCAGTGACCCTAAAATTGATGTTTCTTATATGGAAAAAGAAGCTCAGAAAATTCTCCGCGGAAACGGCTTCAAGGTCAATGTGAAGATTTTTACCAGACTGGAGCAGTTTCTGGAGCGTCTGGATTCCATGAATGAACATAAGGAATCCCTGGAAGAGGGCATCAAATTCCGTCCGGACGAGAAGTATCCGGATCTTTCCAGAGACGAACTGATCAAACACACAATTCTTGCAATCTGCCTGTAAAGGAGCCATATGAAAGAATTTCAAATCACAGATAATGAGGCGGGGCAGCGTTTTGATAAATATCTTGCAAAATTGCTTGGAAATGCACCAAAAAGTTTTTTTTATAAGATGCTCCGCAAGAAAAACATCACCTTAAACGGCAAAAAAGCAAGTGGAAACGAAAAGCTTCAGGCCGGAGATCAGATAAAACTTTTTTTAAGTGAGGACACTTTTGCAAAATTCAGCCAGCAGGAACAGACTGCAAGAGCAGTTACAGATCTTGATATTCTTTACGAAGACAGTGCTATTCTCCTGATCAATAAACCTGTCGGCATGCTTTCGCAGCCTGACGATACAAAAGAACCATCACTCGTAGAATATCTGATCGGATACCTTTTAAATAATGGTTCCATTACAGAAGAAGGACTGCGTACTTTTCATCCGTCTGTATGCAACCGCCTGGACAAAAATACGAGCGGTATCGTCGCGGCAGGAAAGTCCCTTGCCGGACTTCAGGAATTGTCTTCCCTGTTTCATGATCGCACGATCCATAAGGATTATCTCTGCATCGTCAAGGGCATCCTGAATGCCCCAAAACAGATCCGTGGATATCTTTACAAAGACACAAAGCTTAATAAAGTAACCATATCCAAAACCAAAATAAAAGATTCCCAGCCCATAGAAACACGCTATGAACCTCTGGGACACACCAGTCACATGACGCTTCTGCGTGTGCGTCTGATCACCGGACGAACGCACCAGATTCGTGCCCATCTTGCCTCCGAGGGACATCCCCTTGCCGGCGATATGAAATACGGTCAAAAAGAGTTTAACCGTTATTTTCATGAAAAATATCATCTGAATCATCAGCTGCTTCATGCATACCGGCTGACTTTTCCTGAACTTACCGGAAAGCTTGCCACATTGTCCGGCAAATGTTTCCTTGCACCTTTGCCAAAGCAGTTTTTAACCATATTAAAAGAAGAACACTTAGAGGAGAGTTATTATGAAAATCTGGAATGAAATCTGGGATTATGTAAAAATGATCATTATTGTCGTTGTCGTTGTTCTCGTAGTAAACAACGTAGTTCTTATCAACGCCAAAATTCCTTCTGAATCCATGGAAAACACAATCATGACCGGCGACCGTATCTTCGGTTTCCGTATGGCATATGGACTCAACTTTGATCTTTTCGGTAAACACATCTCACACAAAACAAAAGATCCGGAACGTTTTGATATTATCATTTTCAAATTCCCGGATGATGAAAGCCAGCTGTTCATCAAACGTCTGATCGGACTCCCGGGTGAGACCGTTGAGATCCGTGATGGAAAAGTCTACATAAACGGTTCCGATGAACCTCTGGATGACAGTTTTGTACCGGAAGTACCGACCGGAAATTACGGGCCATACACAGTACCGGAAAACAGTTACTTCATGCTCGGGGACAACCGTGAATATTCCAGAGATTCCAGATTCTGGCAGAACACCTTTGTTTCCTTCGATGAGATCGTGGGTAAAGCAATCGTCCGCTATTACCCATCCATCAAGCTTCTGAAATAAGAGGAACATTTATGGCAACATGGAACAGCAGAGGCCTCCGGGGATCTACCCTGGAGGATCTCATTAACCGTACAAACGAACAATACGCCGAGAAAAAACTTGCCCTGATCCAGAAGATTCCCACACCGATCACTCCGGTCCGTATGGACAAAGAAAACCGGCATATCACACTTGCTTATTTCGAACAGAGAAGTACCGTAGATTATATCGGCGCCGTACAGGGAATTCCTGTCTGCTTCGATGCCAAAGAATGCAGTGTTGATACTTTTCCATTAAGCAATATCCACCCGCATCAGGTCGAGTTTATGAATGCATTCGAACAGCAGGGGGGCATTGCTTTTTTTCTTATCTTTTTCAGTCATGCTGATTTATTTTATTACCTGCCATTACGTGATCTGATGATGTTCTGGAACCGCATGAAAGAGGGCGGACGCAAAAGTTTTCGACGCGAAGAATTAAACAATGTTTATTATCTCCAGAAAAAAAACGGGTTTCTGATCCCGTATCTTGATGGAATCCAGACAGATTTGAAATTGCGGGATTGACATTTTTGATTTTTCCTATTATAATTTCTTTGTTTTATATAGTAACATGGTAGCACGTTAAAGTGTTTTGCATGTAATGAGGAGGAAACGATTATGCAGCGAATTTTTCACACGCCGGAAGGTGTACGCGATATTTATAACGGAGAGTGCAGTCAGAAACATCATCTTCAGACAGAAATCCGCAAGGTATTTGACTCCTATGGATATGAAGAGATTGAAACTCCTTCTTTTGAATATTTTGAAGTTTTCAGCAGAGAGGTTGGAACGATTCCGTCCAAGGATCTTTATAAATTTTTTGACCGTGAAGGAAACACCCTGGTATTACGCCCGGACTTCACCCCGTCTGTTTCAAGGGCCTGCGCCACTTATTTCAATCCGGAACAGGAAGTTGTCACACTGTCCTATACAGGAAATACTTTCATTAATAACTCCAGTTATCAGGGGCGTCTGAAAGAAACAACACAGATGGGTGTCGAGCGTATCGGTGATGATTCTGCCGAAGCAGATGCGGAACTTCTTGCCATGACTGTAGAATGTCTTCTTAAGTCCGGTCTGAAAGAATTTCAGGTCAGTGTCGGACAGGTGGATTATTTCAAATCACTTCTGCAGGACGCAGGATTGGATACCGAAGCAGAAGAAAATCTCCGTTCTCTGATTTCTCAGAAGAATTACTTTGGAGTAGAAGATCTTGTGCGCAGCCAGAATATCCCGGAAAATCTGGAAAAAGCATTTCTGGAACTTCCTCATCTTTTTGGTTCCGCAGAAGTCCTTGCAAAGGCACGCAGCCTGACAGACAATACCTGTGCGATCAAAGCAGTCAAACGTCTGGAAGAAATCTATGAGATTCTGAAAATCTACGGATACGAAAAATATATCAGTTTTGATTTTGGTATGCTCAGCAAACTGCAGTACTATACCGGAATCATTTTTCAGGCATACACCTATGGAACCGGTGAACCGGTCGTAAAAGGCGGCCGCTACAACGAGCTTCTGAAACACTTCGGAAAACCTGCTGCCTCCATCGGTTTCGGACTTGCTGTAGATAATTTGCTCATGGCATTGTCCAGACAGAAGATCAGCCTTCCGGAAAAGAAAGCGCCGGTCATCCTGACTTATACGGAAGCAAACCGCCGTGAATCCATCCTGGAGGCTCAGGAACTCAGAAGCAAGGGGACATCCGTTGCCCTTCGCCGCGAAAAGGAGGACTGCTGATATGAGATATCTTACTGTTGCACTTACAAAAGGACGACTTGCCCAGAAAACTCTGGATATGTTTGAAAAAATCGGTATCACCTGTGAGGAGATGCGTGATAAAGATACGCGTAAACTTATTTTTGTCAACGAGGAACTGAAATTACGGTTTTTCCTTGCAAAAGGTCCTGACGTACCTACCTATGTTGAGTACGGTGCCGCTGATATCGGTGTTACCGGCAAAGACATCATCCTTGAAGAAGGACGCAAAATGTATGAAGTCATGGATCTCGGTTTCGGAAAATGCCGTATGTGCGTCTGCGGACCGGAAAGCGCCCGTGAGCTTTTGCAGAACAACCAGCTGATCCGCGTGGCAACCAAATATCCGAATATTGCCAAAGATTATTTTTATAATAAGAAACATCAGACAGTAGAAATTATCAAACTCAATGGTTCCATCGAACTTGCTCCGATCGTCGGACTGTCGGAAGTGATCGTTGATATTGTAGAAACAGGAAGCACACTCCGCGAAAACGGACTGAATGTTCTCGAGGAAGTCTGCCCGCTTTCCGCAAGAATGGTCGTCAATCAGGTCAGCATGAAAATGGAAGATGAACGAATCCGCAATCTGATCCGTGATCTTCGAAATGTAATTGATAAATAAAAACAGAAGGGATGAGCACAATGCGTACAGTAGCACTCACAAAAGAAAGCACAAAAGATATTCTGGAAAATCTCCTGAAACGAAGCCCAAATAACTACGGCAAATTTGAATCTGCTGTTGACGAGATTCTTCACAAAGTAAAAACCGAAGGCGATTCCGCCCTTTTTGCCTATACGAAAGAATTTGACAAAACCGAAATTACCGCAGATACGATCAAAGTCACCGAAGAAGAGATCAAAGAAGCTTATGAAGCTGTTGACCCGGCACTGATCGATGTCATCCGCAAAGCACTGGTCAACATCAGAAGCTATCATGAAAAGCAGAGACAGAACAGCTGGTTCACCAGTGAAACAAACGGAACCATGCTCGGTCAGAAAGTAACCGCACTTGAAAGAGTCGGCGTATATGTACCGGGTGGCAAGGCAGTATATCCTTCCTCCGTTCTTATGAACATTGTACCTGCCAAAGTTGCAGGTGTTGACCAGATCGTTATGACCACGCCTCCGGGAAAAGACGGTAAAGTAAACCCGTCCACACTTGTTGCCGCAAAAGAAGCCGGTGCTGATGAGATCTACAAAGTCGGCGGTGCACAGGCGATCGGTGCTCTTGCCTACGGTACAGAAAGCATCCCGAAAGTTGACAAGATCGTAGGACCCGGAAATATTTTTGTTGCTCTCGCAAAAAAGGCCGTATATGGATATGTCAGCATTGACTCTATCGCAGGACCAAGTGAAATCCTTGTCCTTGCCGACGAAACCGCAAATCCAAGATATGTGGCAGCAGACCTTCTTTCACAGGCAGAACACGATGAACTTGCTTCCGCAATTCTGATCACCACAAGTAAAGAATTTGCTGCAAAAGTCAGCGAAGAAGTGGATGGTTTTGTCAAAATTCTTTCCCGTAAAGAGATCATCCGGAAATCTCTTGACAATTTTGGCTACATCCTGATTGCTGAAGATATGGACGAAGCAATTGAAGCTGCAAATGCCATTGCTTCCGAACATATGGAAATCGTAACTGCCAATCCGTTCGAAGTTATGATGAAAGTACGTAATGCAGGTGCTATCTTTATCGGAGAAAACAGTTCTGAACCTCTCGGTGATTATTTTGCAGGACCAAACCACGTTCTTCCGACAAACGGAACCGCGAAATTTTTCTCCGCACTTTCTGTCGATGATTTTGTCAAAAAATCAAGTATCGTATATTATTCAAGAGAAGCACTGCGTAAGATTCACAAGGACATCGAGCAGTTTGCTACATCCGAACAGCTGACCGCACACGCAAATTCCATTGCGGTACGATTCGAAGACGAAGAACAGTAGGAGGAAAAGCCATGGCAAGAGAAGCTTCTGTAGAACGAAACACCAAAGAAACTGAAATCAAATTAAAACTGAATCTTGACGGAACCGGTTACTCAGATATTGAGACCGGCGTCGGATTTTTTGATCATATGCTGGACGGTTTTACCCGTCATGGACTTTTTGATCTGTCCGTACGGGTACACGGTGATCTCGAAGTAGATGATCATCATACGATCGAGGATACGGGTATTGTCCTCGGTAATGCGATCAAAGAAGCCATCGGAGATAAAAAAGGTATCCGCCGCTATGGAAGCTGTATTCTGCCTATGGACGAAGTTCTGGTGCTGTGTGCCATTGATTTATCCGGACGTCCTTATTTTTCATGGGATGCAGAATTTACCTCTGAAAAAATCGGAGACATGTCCACTGAAATGGTAAAAGAATTTTTCTATGCCATTTCTTATTCCTGTGGAATGAACCTGCATATCAAAGTGCTTACCGGCGGCAACAGCCACCATGTCGCAGAAGCAATGTTCAAAAGCTTTGCAAAAGCTCTGGATCAGGCTGTTTTTTATGATCCGCGTATCACAGATGTACTCTCTACCAAAGGAAGTCTTGCATAAGGAGGAAATTCAGCCATGGCAGATAAATTATTGATTCCCTGTCTGTATCTGCAGTCCGGAAAAGCAGTCACTGGTTTCGGTCAGAGAAACCTGTTCGGTGACGGAAATACGGAAAATCTTGTCCGTTTTTACAGAGACAATGGGGCCGATGAACTTCTTATTTTTGATATTTCTTCCGGAGACGCAGAGCATGAACAGGCCATCTCCAATATTAAGAAAATCTGTTCTGCTGCCGAGATTCCTGTTATGGCAGCAGGCAATATCAACCGTATGGAAGATGTCAAAAAGCTTCTTTATGCCGGCTGTACAAAGGTCGTTCTGAATTTTTCAAAAGCAAATAATATTTCACTTCTTGAAGAAGTATCCAAACGTTTCGGCAAAGAAAAAATGGCAGTCTGTATTTCTTCTACGGAAGAATTCACCGCAAACCAGGCATTGATCGAGTCATTTGCAGATGAAGTCCTCGCACTTGATACCATCCAGGATGAAATTCATGCATGTTCCGCTATCAAAATCATCCTTCATACAGAAGTAAGTAAGACTGCCGCACTTAAATCTCTGCTCCATAAGGATTCTGTGTATGCTTTAAGCGGTGCTTATATCAGCTCTCTTGATATTTCTCTTCAGGATTTCAAGGCAGACTGTAAAGCTGACGGAATTCCTGTGGTTACTTTTGAGAGTGCTATTGCATGGGCTGATTTCAAACTGAACAGTGACGGACTGATTCCGGTAGTCGTTCAGGATTATAAAACCGATCAGGTACTTATGGTCGCATATATGAATGAAGAAGCTTTCAATAATACACTCAAAACAGGAAAAATGACATACTGGAGCCGGAGTCGTCAGGAACTCTGGCTTAAGGGCCTTACGTCCGGTCATTTCCAGTACGTCAAGTCACTTGCTCTTGACTGTGACAACGATACGATCCTTGCAAAAGTAGATCAGATCGGAGCGGCCTGCCATACCGGAAGCAGAAGCTGTTTCTTCAAGTCTCTGGTTCAGAAGGAATACAACGACACAAATCCACTTCATATATTTCAGGATGTGTATGATGTCATTGCCGACCGCAAACTGCATCCGAAGGAAGGCTCCTATACCAACTATCTCTTCGATAAAGGCATCGATAAAATCCTCAAGAAAGTAGGAGAAGAGTGCACAGAGATCATCATTGCCGCCAAGAACCCTGACAAAGAAGAAATCAAATACGAGATTTCTGATTTTCTGTACCATGCCATGGTTCTTATGGTCGAAAAGGGAATCACCTGGGAAGAGATCACCACCGAACTTGCCAGAAGGTAGGTAATTGCCAATGAACAATTTCGACTATCATCTGCTCGCCAATTTTCAGGATTTTTTTATCCGACACAGGGGAGTGTATATTTATCTGATCATCATAAATCTTGTCACATTCGCTGTGTTTGGAATTGATAAGTTTAATGCGATACATCATCGTTCAAGAATACGGGAGGTTACACTTTTCAGACTTTCTCTGATCGGCGGCTCCATCGGCGGACTGGCGGCAATGTATCTGTTTCGCCATAAAACACGAAAGCTTAATTTTATATTGGGTATTCCCCTCATCCTTTTTGTACAAATAATTATATTGTTTTTTGCAATAAACACCGGATGGTAGATCTGACCTTATTGCATCTGGCAAATTGTTCCTTTATGTGATAAAATAAAGCAAAAACAACGAGGGAGGATTAATGATGACCTATACAGAAAAAAAGCGTTCCATGTTTCTTGGATTGCCATGGACTTTTACCTCTTATACCGTGACAGATGAGATCATAACAATAAACAACGGATTATTAAGAAAAGAGGAGAATGACTGTTACCTGTATAAAGTAATTGATGTACGTCTGGAGAGTACTCTGCTGGAGCGTATGCTGGGACTCGGAACCATTCATTGCTTTACAGGAGATGTTACAGACCCGGATCTCAAACTGTGTCATATCAAACATTCCAAAGAAATCAAGGACTTTATCCTGAAACAGTCCGAGGAAGAGCGCCTGAAAAGAAAAACATTAAACATGCAGCATCTGGACGGCAATCCAGCCATGAGCCAAATGGCGGAGACCGACAGCTGCAGAT
>CAKROE010000083.1 GCA_934371915.1 uncultured Blautia sp.
GGGCGAGGTTCATAAATCGGCTCCAAGAGGTAGGGGCAAGCCCCTACCCTAAATATGAGCCCCTTTCAGGGGCGCTGTCGCCTCCTTACCAACCTTGATTTTTATGGAATTTTGAACACCCTACGTCTGACCCCCCAATTTTTTCGTTGTCCCCCAAAAACAAAAGCGCCGGAGCATTCTCCGGCGCTTTTGTCATTATAGCTTTTGTCCTTATATATAAATCAGAGCACATTATATATACATAAATCAGAGCGACACCTTCCCGACACTCTCACCCTCATCCGTGCGTGCCTCCACCACATAAACGCCAGTGGGGAGTTTCAGGGAGAGGCGTGAGACATACGGCGTGAGTTTGTACACCGTGCGCCCGTCGGCAGCGAGGATACGCACATACGTCAGCACATGCGCTGCAGAAGAAGAGATCGTCACACTGCCGTTGTCGGCCTGTATGAGCGGTTGCGTGAAATCCTGTTCATCCTCCAGGGCAGGACGCTCTGAAGAGAGGATGAAATAACGGCCCGTCGTCACTCCCGGCACCTCCACCTTCACGCAGTCGGCATTGCCATTGCCCCGCAGCGGTGTCACGGCCCCCGTCTGTGCGTCGAGCAGCGAGAGCGTCTCGCCAAACGAGCGCATTCCCGAGAACGTGAGCTGCACGGGTTCTTCGCTGTTGCTCAACACACCCAAGGGGACGCGCCAGAGCGAGCGGCGTCGGTTGATGGTGCTCGTGCGGTTGCCGGCCAACGTATATACCATCGGGATTTCCTGCAACGAGTTGTCGAGCAAGAGTTGCATATCCTCCGCAGCCTCGTAGCCGTTGACCGCTGTGGTGTCTTTCACCACCAGAGCCTCACTTCCCTGCCCGCTTCGCGAAGCGCGGATGCGGAGCATAGGAGCCTCAGCACGTCCGATGGCTGGAGCACGCAGCAGCGTTCCGCTGGTGTGGAGCGATGTCTGCATGTCGGCGGTGAACTTCAAGGTGATGGTGTTCGTGCCTTCCTTGCCTTCCACGAAGAAGCCCTGTCCCGATGGCAGACTCGCGAGCGCGGCCTCCGTCGTGCCGTTCACGGAAATCCATTCTCCGGCATTGGGCTGGCGCATCGCCCCTTCCTGTCCGCCGGCCGTCAGCACCCAATATTTCGCCCCATTGAGCTGGTCCGCATTTTTGGTGAAGAACTCGTTGAGGTCGAGGGCGCAGGCAAACGGGTTGCCCACGAGGAAGAACCTGTTGTTGGCATTCTCGTTCTTGAGCGTCACGGTCAGTTCGGTGCCAGACTTCAACTGGTCGGTCGCCAACTTATGATGATACGTGCGGTCCACAGGATAAGTACTCCCGTCCGTCTTGTTCGTTTCCGTGTAATAGCCATAGGCCGTGTCTTCCTTCGGCAAACGGAAGAGCGACTTCGTGTATTTCTGCGCCCCGATACCGATGCCATTGACTTTGACAGAGAAGCCACCCTGCGAATAAGCCTCCCGCACGTCGTTGTAGACAGCGCTCCAGTTGGCGGCCTGGTAGATATTCTCCGTCGTCGTGTCCACCCTGGCTTCCTGCGGCTTGTTGGCCGAATAAGGCTCGAGGTAGTAAAGCTTAGGGTTGGCCTTGTCCCAGCTGCGCTGATAAACGGCTGGCGCGAAGCGATGGTAGTCTGTCGTGTTGTAAGTCACGTCCTTGAAATAAGGCGTGGCCTGACAAGCATCGTTGTTAGGCGCATACCATTCTCCCGCGTAGCTCTGGCGCAGCGGCGAACCGAGGGTGTACCAGCGGTCGGGAGTCAGCGCATATTCCACCCACGCTTTCTCATAGCTGAGGCGTTCGGCATGCAGCAATTCGCCACCGCTCTGCACCACGAGGTCCTTACTTTGATAGGGCGTGTAAATGCCGCAAAGGTTGACGCCCTTATCGGCTTCCGGTGCTGCCAGAAGCGCATATTCGATGTCGGGCGTTGCCGTGCGCTTGCCTTCATTACCGACGAAGTTGAGGAACTGGTCGTCGGCGCCAGGATCGTTGGTCTCATAGAGCTGCGGTCCTGCCTTTTTGGGCGTCACGATGACACTGGTGTGAAGCATCGGCACATAGCCCTGCGCCGTACCGTTGTCGGCATTGGCGGCATAGCCCGGCTCCGTATCAGCGTTGAAATGCAGGTCCTCGAGGTCGGCGCGTTGCCAGTTGGCATCGTTCGTCCAGTCGGTGTTTCCGGCTGCTCCCGTCCATTTCTGGTATTTCGGAACGATGATGAGGTCAACGAGCACATTGCCGTCACACACCGTTGTCTGCGCAGTGCTACCTGCATTAAAGCGTTCCCGATAGTTGAAACGGAGCGTATAGACATATCCCTCACGCGGCTGGAAACCGCTGTTGAAGACGATGTCGGCATGGGCATTTTCGGAGTCTGCCTTGCTGGCATCGAGCGTTTTGAGCTGGCCCACGATGCGGAAGTTCTGCACACTGAGGCCAGTGCGTTCTTCAGCGGCTCTCGTTTCATACGCCTTCATATTGGGGTCGTTGGTGCCCGCGAGGAAGACTTCTGGACTGACGCTGGTCAGACCGATGGCGCCTTTCGTCACCGTCGTGATGCCGCGCAAAGGCACGCGCAAGACATTGGCGGCACTGCCGTCGGCCCTGGCCCTCACTTCTGCCACGGCAGCCAAACTGCTGCGCACTGGCACGTTGGTGAGCTTATCGGGATACTTATATTGGTTGCCATGCAGACCGTCGAAGAGCTGCGGCGCCTCTCCGCTCACTTTGATGCCCACCTGCTCCGGATCGTAGCAATATTGCGTGCCGCTGCTGTCTTCGTGGTCAATGGGCACCACCGTCACCTTCAGAATTGTGCCCTGCTTTGTGGCTGCAGGCACATAGATGTTACACGTGTTGTTGAGCAACACGAGCGATGCCACCTTGTCGGCCCTGTTAAGCGTGAACTGATGGAGCACGTCGATGACGCTCTGCTCGAGGGTATATCCCTCGTCGTTCTTCGGCGCGGCGCCCGCCACGGTGGTGGCTTTGGGATAGAAATGGCGGAAAGCCAAGAGCGCCTCGCGGAGTGAAATCTCGTTGGAGAGGCGGCTTTCGTTCTTTCCCAAGACGCGCCAGGTGGCGTTGTCGACATTGATGCACACGTCGGTGAATGCGCCGCCCACATAATCGCGCCACCAGTCATACTGCACAATGCGTTCGCCGATATTGCCATCCACATCCTCTCCCACCTGCTTGACGCTGAGCGAGACGCTCTTGCCAGCGCAGGTCTGGGTTTCGTGTTCAACGGCGGCCTCGTCGTCGGCATCCGTCACCACGCGGATGGGCGACAGCGTGCGGAACTTGCAGCGGACGCTGCATCGCGTGTTGATCTCAAACGAGTGGAAGGCATTGGCCAGCGTGACGGGGTCATCGGAGAAGCGCGGCACGAAGAGGAAGTAATAGTCGTGGTTGGGCTTGATTCTCGGCTCCTTCACTTTGTCGCTGATGACGAAGTGGCGCACACCAGCACTGGTGACTTCGCGAGATGCCATGCCGACAGTGGCCGCCACAGCGTCTCTATATTTGAAGACTGGGAGGGAATCGAAATTGGTTTTAAACTCCACAGAGCGGAAGATGCCTTCTCCAGATACCTGGCTGTTTGGGTCACCCAAGAGGGCCTTGACGAAGGCGGGCTTCACCTCGGCGTCGGACATACGGTAGAGGCGTTCCTGTCCTTCTGACGTTCCTGTGTCGAAGCCCAATTCGGCGTCAAACATCTCCTTGTCGAGGAGGCAATACCACACCTTAGGATTGTCCTTCATCACTTCGCCAGTGTTGAGGCCCAACTGGGCACGCACCTGGTCATAGTCGACGGTCATCTTACACAAGGTCAGCTGGTCGCCACAGACTGGAATGGTGCGCTCAATCTGTACTTCTGGCTTCACGCTGAACACCTCGACATCATCTATCAAGATGTCGCCGCCCTGAGTATTGGTGCAGGCGTTGTCGATGGTTAGGCGGAAGCTATCGAAGTCGTCAGCATTCTTATTGACGAAGCTGAAATACACCTGTTGCCAGATACCTTTGCCATTATTAGTATTAGGTTCCAACTTATTGGCAAGGGAATCACGAGCTTCGCCCAAGATACTTCCAGGACAGTAAGAATAGAGCGTCGTGGCCTTGCCGTTTTTAAATCCCTGAATGGAGAACACCACGTTGGCCGGACTTTCATCGCCACGGTCTGGACTGCTCATCCATGCCGAAACGAAAAGACGCGAGGCTTTGCAAGGCATACCAGCAAAGTCGATAGACGCAATCTGTCCAGGAAGGTCGGAAGCGTCAATATAGAGGAAGCCGCTCTGGCTGGCATCATAGTTTTGAGAGCCATACTCATTCTCGTAATACTTCTTAACAGCGAAGAAATTACCACGATTATCTCCCATATTAAAACGATGGGCAACAGTGTAGTTACCCCACGTACACTCAGCAGTTTTACCATCAGCACTATTGAAATCTCCGCCGATGGGCGCGAAGCAATATGAGGTGTTATCGTAGTTGAAGGGATAGCGATATGTCAAACCACATTTCGTACTTGCCCCAGCCACTTTATCAAATCCCGTATAGGTTCCCACAGGTGGCGAAACAAAGGCATCAAACTCATCGGGGTCGAAGGTGATGGTGGCCACAGGGTCGCCAGTGGCCTTCAGCAAGGCTTCGGGCGAACGCTCCGATTTGAAGCTGCCGTCGCCTTTTTTCCCGATGATTTCGGAATAAATGATGGGCTCAAAATCATCTTCAAACGTCAGATTGAATTTGGCAATCTGATAGCGCGTGCCGTCGCTGGCCACTCCATACACCTTCAAGGTGCAGCTGCCGGCCGTGGCGGTACCGCGGCCCTTGCCGTTGTCATCGCCCGGATAATTGAAGGCGATGGCACGGTCGGTAGCGGCACCGCCAGCGCCACTACTGAGGAATTTGGCGAAAGTGATGCCGCTGCCCAGGTCGTCCACTTTAACCTCGATTGCCCCATTGTTGACGGCATTCTGAAGATTGTCTTCTGAGGCGATACCGTTGTTATAAAACCAATAGTCCTGCTTCTGCATATTGAGGGCAACCGAACTGTAATTGAGCGTCACCTTCTTCTTCGGGAAAGCAATGGTGTGCTCTTCATACCATTTATCATTGCTGCCATCATCCTTATACTGGAGCAGTTCGTTGGCAATGGCGCGGGCATTGCGAATGATATAGAGGTTGCGGCCGGTGATGGTCGGCTCCACAATGCTTTGCTTCGAGGGCAGGATGATGTCGCTGGTGACATTCCCATTATATATGGGGTTACCATTGTCGCCGAAATAATCAACGAAATCGCTGTAGGGAGTGAGGTCGGCACCAAGGATGTATTCCCAATCGTCGGGGATGACCTCTGGCATTTGGAAGGTGACATTGTGGGTGACGTAATAACCAGAGTTCTGACCGTTCAATTTCAACTGGTCGCCCACAACAATTCCGTTTCTGTACCGACGACTGCTGCTGATGTCGAGGTTGAGCACCGAGTCGCTCACGGCCTCGTCGGTCTTATAGTTGTACCAACGCTGGAAAGCTCGCGAACGGGTAGCAGCCGACCCGACCATACAAGTAGGCACATAAAGCACGCGCGTACTCTCCGCCTTGAGATAGTGGGTGACGGTGTAAGTACTCGTCTTCTGCATCATCTTCCCAGTATAGGGATTCTTGGTCCAGCCGCTTTCATCGCGTTGGATAAAACCAGTCATCGGGTCGGCGGTAGCCTCTTGCGCCTGCTTGACAAACCAAGAGCGTTTGGGGAGTACTTCGTAATCGGAATAGTCTTCCGGAACGGGGATGGGTTCGAAGTTGAGGCAGATATTTGGGTCTGTTTGAATGTCTGAATTCCAAAATATGATAGTATTTCTTTTGGCGTCTGCACCACTCAAATTCATGCTGTAACCAATCTTTCCTTCAGCATTCAACCCTCCAACGATGGTAAGTGCATAGCGTTGCTGGGTGGAGATATATTTGACACTGAAATGAACAGCTCTCTCAGGGTCGTGCGTCACGTTAAAACCATTGCCGCTTAAACACACATAATATTTATCTTTGCTCATCAAGACAACATCGTCCTTATTCTGACCCACCAAGGCCCACATCTGGTCGTTGACGAGTTTCTTGTCGTTTTCGGCGAAGACCACCTTGCTGGTGCCATTGCCGTCGCTGATATATTTATTCCCCGCCTTATCAAAGCAGATGAAGTTGTAGTAATATTTTCCTTCTGCGGCATCAGAGAGTTCCGGACACGTTAGGCGTCCGAAGTTGAAGCAGAGCGTATGCTGCTTGTCGGTTTCATAAGTGGAGAATGGCAGCATGGCGACGGTGCCGTTGGCAACGTCAGAAACGCCAAGACATTTTTCGGGTTTTCCCTCTGGCTTGCTGCCATCGGCGTTCAACTGAGCGAAACACCAACTGACAGAACCATCCTTGTCTCCGTGGTTGAGCCAGAGATAGAAATGAGTGGCCTGTGCCTTGTCTGTGGTGAGGCACACGTTGCCCCCTGCATCCGCACCGATATATTGGCCATGACCATTGCGCAGCACGAAGTCGTCCTTAGTGCCGATGTTCTTCCAGCTGTTGTTGGCGTCGTCTTCTGAGGCAGATGCCTTGGCCTTCAGCGCCTCGCCGTCAGCCGTGAGTTCAAGTTCCGGAGTCAGTTCGTTGAGAGAGAGATTGCGGAAAGCGCCGCCCGCCTCTTCATAGAAATCGGGGGTGATGTCCACTGGGAAAATATCAACAAAGTTGTTGCCGTTGTTCGGATCTTCCAGCGACAGACTGACGGTTTTCGGACTGCCTTCTCCGCTGTAGCTGTGGGAGATGAGGTTGCGGCTGCCGTTGACGTCGGGCAGTTCAATTTGCCAGTGGGCGTAATTGCCAGAAGTTTCAACGAGGCGGATGCGCGTGGCATCTTTTTTATCTGCGACCGCCACGAAGGTGTTATTGTCGGTGTCGTATTTCAAGAAGCAGCGGTTGTAGGCGCTCTGCAAATAGCCGTCGCCCTTACCCTCTCCGTCTCTGATAAGCACCCACAACTGGCACAGGTTTTTCTCCTCATAAGGTTTCAAGGAGATGGCGTTAGCTTCCTCCATGTGGTAGGCATAGCGGTCGCCCCCAGCCGTGCGGATGCAATAGAGGTGATAGTCCACACCGCCTGACGACGGGAGGGGAAGTTCTGGCGCGATGATATACGGGCGCAGGTCGACCACCGAATTGCGGGTGCCGGGTGCCGCCCAGCAAAGAACGCCTTCCGCGCCGATGCTGAGGGCCTGCTGGTCATCGGTAGAACAGAGGTCGTAACGCACGTTGTTGTTGTTCTCGTAGTTGTTCACATTATACACGAACGTATAGGCATCAGCTTTTTGGTTGCTGACGCCGAACTGCTTATTTTTTTTGTCGTAGGTGAGATAGAAGCCTGCACGGTTGCGGATATGCTGCCCTTCAACCACCCATTGGTAGAGACGTGCATCCTTGTCAGACGCGAGGATACCACGCGCTTTTACGCGCGGTTTTTTGGCCTCGTCATAATCCATAATGAGGGCACGCTGGCCCATGGCTGGAAAGAGGAGGTGGTAACTGGTGGTGTCGGCCGCGACGTCGACAAAGGTCATACTGGTATTTTTCCCAACCTTTTCTGCACGCCCAATGAAATTATCACTATCAGATGGACGAACGAAGTAATGATTCGTGCAATTATAGAGCGACCAAAGCCCGTCAAGCGATGCGTCTGGCTGGTCGGCCAAATCGCAGATTTTGTAACGGCTGTACTCATTCGTAGTCGTGTTGACCTTGTGCTGATAACCATCCGTGTCCGGGTTATAGCTGATATAGTTGCCTGCGGTGCTTCTGATGTAAACGTCGCCGTCGTCATTGGCTTCTTCAAGTATCCAGCAATATCTTCTCAACGGGAAAGGCGCAACAGGCGATTTCAGCAAAATGTTGCCAGGCGTGTTGTCCTGCAGATATTCGCTGCCGTTTTGGAAGAAGTTTAAAGCATAGTAATGCGGATTGGCACTGGTGCTGACATAAGGGTTGACGAGTCCACCTTCGATATTTTCTGCAAGGCGCACCACGGCATAACGGGAGTTTTTCTTCACGAGCTGCAATTTCCCATTTTTCACGCCGAGGGTGTTATACGGCTCAGAAACACCGCGAAGCATAGCGTTGTAACGTAAGCCTCCGGCAATATTGTAGGTACCGCCTTGAACATGCGCAGGAACAACATAATAGGTGTTTTGGTCAGCATCAAACACGCTGGCCTTGCTGCGGTCGGTCACGCTGGTGAACGTCTCGTCGGCGGCATCATAACGGAGAAAACGGCCTGCTTTGTTCTTCAGATTGTAGCCGTTGACCTTGCCTGCACCATCCATAATCGGATCGAAAGTCCATTGGTAGCCATTGCCTTCAAGTTGCTCCGTGGTGGTGGCAACGGCCTTGATGTTCTGGCCGTCGTCGTAAAGCACAACGCGACCGCAGCCCGAAAATTGCAGGTAGTCGTAATCTGAACCACGTTCCGATTCTTTGAAGCTCAGGGCATTAAACTTCGACGTACTGTTACAGGCCTGTAAGGTGTATGGGGTATTACCAGCCTGCAAGCCGAGGCGGTGGTTGTCATCGCCCGAAAGCGCCATATCAATGGTCCAATATTCGGGCTGTTCGTCTGTCTGCTTGAGGCGGAAGACGGTGGTCTCATTGACATCTAACGTTTCGAAGTTGAAACGGCCTTCTTTATATATCAAGTATTCTCCCGACTGATTGACGAGGTAGAAATCGCCCGGTTTGCTGTTTGCATGCCTGGCAGACTCGAGTTTCCAGTTCTGACTCGCACTGGTAGGCTCGAACTCCTTTCTCGTAACAGGATTGTCATAGCCCGTTCCAGTCAATGTCAGACGGGCATCGCCCTTGGGATTGGCCTTAAACTGTAACTTATAATAATAGACATTGCTGATGTCTGAGAATTTAGGGACCACTGCGCCCTTCACCTCGTTGGTGCTGTCCAAAATGCGCACCACGCTATAGAAGGAATTGGCCTCGACGATGGCGAGCTGGCCGTCTTTGACACCAACGGCCTTGGAAGCATCATCTGCCAATGTCAGCACATAGTGTCTGTCGTCGTAGGCATTGCCACAAGGAAACAACCTCAAAGCCTCATCGCGATTGGTGGTCACGGTGAGGACATCGCCTGCTTGTTTCAAATAGTTATCGCGGCCACTCTTAAGCACATACGCGCCGCCAACCTGCTCCAACGTCCACTGATAGCCAGCAACTTCTGAGCCAACAGGCTGCATGGTGACGCTGGTGCCATTGTCGTAAATGGCGGTGGCGGCATTGGCTGAGAATTGGTAGATATGGGGGCCGGTGGGAGGGGTGGTGGGGATGAAGCGCATGGCTTCGGCTGGGTTTAAATAACTTCCCATACCGACATCTGGATTTCCACTACCATAAGGGAATACGTATTTTGTCGTTTGGGTATTATACAAGACAAAAGCTTCCTGGTATTTACCATCTGTTTGGTCTGCCACATCGCAAATGCGGTATATATGTTTGCTGGATTCGGTAGACGTACTATATTGAATATTACCATTCTGCCAAATATAATTCCCGTCGGCACTCTTGATATAGACGTCTCCTTTGTCATTGACCTCGTAAACACTCCACATATAGGCACGCAGATTTTTGGCAGATGGTGTGGGGTATTTCTGTAGTTTATTCCCTGCCCCTGCGTCCTTGACGCATTCCGAACCGTATCCTAACAGCTCCATATAATACCAATGCACCTCGCCTCCTTCGCTACAGACAAACGGAGTGACCTTGGCGCCCTTGACATTATTGGCCAAGCGGATACAGCCGTAGCGGGAATCTTCAACGGCCCAAATCAACTGGCCATTCTTCACGCCAAGGGCCTTGCCGCCATAGACAAGGTCATAACGTTTGGTGTTAGAACCATACGTAGTTGAAGAATAGGAATTCTCCGTCTTCGTAAACTCCGCCGCCTGGTCCTGACTATTGGTAAGCGTGAGGTTGGCAGTCACATACATGCCCTCCTTATTCTTCAAGCGCACGTTATCGCCCGACACGGTCTCAAGCGTCCACTGGTAGCCGTCGCCAGCAGGAGCGTCTTCCGTTGTACTGACAACGGTAAGCGCACCGTCCTTGGCGAGCAACACCGTACGGCCATTGCCCGAAAACTG
>CAKROE010000084.1 GCA_934371915.1 uncultured Blautia sp.
ATGGGACCTATAGGGCTCGAACCTATGACCCTCTGCTTGTAAGGCAGATGCTCTCCCAGCTGAGCTAAGATCCCATTTCTATGCCTGCCATTGAGCTTTCGCTCAACCGACTACGTTAGTATACTATTTCCGTACCAATGTGTCAACACTTTTTTTATTTTTTTTAAATTTTATTTTTTTCATAAATTTCCGACAATTTTATCTTTCAGAATTGCAAGGATTTCCCTTGGAACATAAATAAGAAATCTCCAGGAACGATATTTCGATGGAATCGGATAGATTTTTCTGCATCCGCATTTCTTTCCGATAGCAACTCCACGAAATACATGAAAGTTGTTTGTCACGACGCCAATGCTGTACTCCATACTTCCGATCAGGCGGAGACTGAAATCCAGATTTTCTTTCGTGTTGGTTGATTGTTCTTCTTTTATAAGACGTTCTGCTGCAATCCCGTGTTCTGTAAGATATCTGTACATGGCTTCGGCTTCACTGATCTGCTCTCCGTCGCCCCGTCCTCCGGAAAGCACAGCCTTCGTACCCGGATTTTCTTCCAGATACAACAAAGCCCTTCTGACTCGTTCCAGAAGGGCTAGTGTAAGCTTTGTACCATTGACATGTGCGCCAAGTACAATGATATAATCCAGATCAGATCTGGTTTTCATTATCTGCCGCAGCAGTGTTTGTATTTTTTGCCGCTTCCACACGGGCATGGATCGTTACGGCCGATTTTGTGCGGTTTTACAACTGTACCGGACTTTTTCTGCTCTTTGTAGAGTTCTTTACGTTTTTCTTCAGTAAAGATGTCGTTCCACTGTGGCAGTTCATACAGCCAGTCAGCCTTTGCATCTACCATATTCTTGTAAAGGAGTTCTTTATCAAAAGCAAGCGTAACCTTTGTATTCTCATCCATGGTCTCAATCGGGTTCGGAATCTTAAGGCTGTCGTTGATACCGTCAAGGAAACCAACCATAGTCATAACATCCTGTCCGTATTTCTCAGCCAGTTCTTTCACTGTACCGCTTACCACCTCATCCGGGTTGGAAAGAAGCTGCTCATAGATGCCTTTTTCAATATTTAAATAGTTTGCCCAGAATCTCTGGAGCTGATTGCGGTCTGCCTGCTGATTGTAGGCAATCTCACGCCACTGCTCTAAGATTGTTTTATCGCTCATTTGTTTATCCTCTTTTCAAAAATTTTGCCTGTGGTTCATTATATCATCTTTTTCACCAAAAGACAAATCATATTGTAATAATTTTTGTGAAAATTCTGTATAAATACTCATATAACGGTCATACTATAAGTGTTCCGATAAGATTTCTTTGAAGAACGCTGCAAAAGATAATATCAGAAATACTTATTTATATCCTCCCCTTACGAAAGGTCTCAGGACTGGCGCCCATGCCGCGGTTTTGGGGCTTTTCTTTTGTTCTTTTACGAAAAAACGTCCTTTTTTATTTCACGCCGAGTGCTTCCAGCTCTGCTGCTGCCTGTTTGAAACTCCTGAAACAGATCGTATGGATTCCTGCTTTCTGTGCACCCTCGCAATTCACCGGACGGTCGTCAATAAACACACACTCCTCTGCTTTCAGTCCAAAGCTGTCAAGCAAGGTCTGATAAATATCCGGTTCCGGTTTTAACTGCTTCACATCACAGGAAAATACGGTGCCGTCCATGTATTTGAGGAAAGGCATCTCTTTCTTCGTGCGGTCCAGCATATATCTGCTGTAATTCGACAATACATATAACTGATACCCCCGGCTTTTCAGATATTTGGTCCAGGTTTCTGCATATGGCATCCTGCGCACGGTCTTTGGCGTATCTTTCATCACTGCCGCAATATCTTTGGCATACTCCGGTGCCAGTTCCTGACACTGGCGCACATAAGTCTCCTCGTCATATAGACCTCTGTCTCTTTCATCCCAGACTGGACTCTGGAATGTCGCCTTCGCGATACGCTCGCGCTTTTCTTCATCAAATCCAAAGCTGTCAAGATACTCCTGCCAGTTAAATTCTACAAGTACAAGACCTACATCAAAAACCACGTTTTTTATCATACTGCTTTTCTCCTGACCATCTTTCTTTTTATTCAGATATTTGAACAGCATCAGAATCACATAACACATAACCGCAACAAACATCACTGTAAAAAGTGATGCCATAAATTCTTTCTGGGAAAAGTCGCCCTTCAATGCAAAATACATCGGAAGACAGAAAATCACCAGCAGAACGATCACTCCGATGATCGCCACATATTTTTTCCAGTTTTTCATACTTACCTCTTTATTAAACAAATGCGCCGGAGAGTTCCCCGGCGCGTTCTATGTTTCTGATTACTTATTTCTGTAAATAATATCGTTTCTTCCCGGGCCGTTGGAGATCATGGTAATCGGGAAGCCGATCTGTTTCTCAACGAATTCTACATATTTACGGCAGTTTTCCGGAAGATCTTCGTATTTCTTGATTCCACGGATGTCTGTCTTCCATCCCGGAAGTACTTCAAGAACAGGTTTTGCCTTCTCAAGAAGACCTGTAGTCGGGAAGTCTGTTGTAACCTTTCCGTCGATCTCGTAACCTGTGCATACCGGAATCTCATCCAGATAGCCAAGTACATCAAGTACTGTAAAGGCAACATCGGTTGTTCCCTGCATACGGCATCCGTATTTGGAAGCAACACAGTCAAACCATCCCATACGTCTCGGGCGTCCGGTTGTTGCGCCATATTCTCCGCCGTCTCCGCCACGTCTTCTCAGCTCATCAGCTTCTTCTCCGAAGATTTCGGAAACGAAAGCACCTGCGCCTACTGCACTGGAGTAAGCTTTGCAGACTGTGATTACTTTTTTGATTTCGTATGGTGGAACACCGGCTCCGATTGCACCGTAAGCTGCAAGTGTGGAGGAAGATGTAACCATCGGATAAATTCCGTGATCCGGATCTTTCAGGGAACCAAGCTGTCCCTCAAGCAGGATTTCTTTGCCTTCTTTTAATGCATTCCACAGGAACAGAGAAACATCTCCGACGTATGGAGCAACCATTTCTTTATATTTCATGAGTTCATCATAGATCTCATTCGGATCAAGAAGCGGTTTGTGATACAGATGCTCCAGAAGGATGTTCTTTGTCTCAACAACGCGCCCAACTTTTTCTCTGAGTGCCTCATCATGGAACAGTTCATTTACCTGAAAACCGATCTTTGCATATTTGTCTGAATAGAACGGAGCGATACCGGATTTGGTAGATCCGAAGGATTTACCACCCAGACGTTCTTCTTCGTACTGGTCAAACAGAATGTGATACGGCATAACGATCTGTGCTCTGTCGGAGATCATGATCTTCGGAGCCGGAACACCTCTTGAAACTACTTCGTTGTATTCTTTGAAAAATACCGGAATATTCAGTGCAACACCATTTCCGATCACGCTTGTTGTGTGGTTATAAAATACACCGGACGGAAGTGTATGCAGTGCAAATTTACCGTAGTCATTTACGATTGTATGACCTGCATTTGCTCCTCCCTGAAATCTTACAATGATATCTGCTTCCTGAGCAAGCATATCGGTAATTTTACCTTTACCTTCATCTCCCCAGTTTGCGCCAACTACTGCTTTGATCATAACACTTTATCCTCCTCGTGTTTTAGACGTTTATTTCCGCGGTCATGCCGAGCATTTCTTTGTGTTCATCCAGAACCGGCTGTACAGTCTTAGTAATAAATGCTGTTGTCTGCTCTTTTGCTCTGCCGACATATCTGGATGGTTCCATGGATTTCTGAAGCTCTTCGATCGTCAGGTTGAATGCAGGATCCGCTGCAATTCTCTCGAGAAGGTCATTGTCTTTACCTTCTACCTTAACGGTACGTCCTGCTTCCATGGAAAGCTCACGGATACGTTCATGCAGTTCCTGACGGTCTCCACCGGCTTTTACTGCATCCATCATGATATTCTCGGTAGCCATAAACGGAAGTTCTGCCATCATGTGTTTCTCGATAACTTTCGGATAAACAACCAGTCCGTCTACAACGTTCAGGCACAGATCCAGAATGCCATCAATTGCAAGAAATCCTTCCGGAATGCTGAGACGTTTGTTTGCAGAGTCATCCAGTGTTCTCTCAAACCACTGTGTAGCAGAAGTGATTGCCGGATTCAGTGCATCTACCATTACGTATCTGGACAGAGATGCGATACGCTCGCTTCTCATCGGATTACGCTTGTATGCCATCGCAGAGGAACCGATCTGTGATTTTTCGAATGGCTCTTCTACTTCTTTCAGGTGCTGCAGAAGGCGGATATCATTTGACATCTTGTGTGCACTTGCTGCGATTCCTGCCAGAATGTTTAAAACTCTTGTGTCTACTTTACGGGAATAGGTCTGTCCGGATACCGGATAGCAGTTCTTGAATCCCATCTTCTCTGCGATCATCGGATCGATCTTGTCGATGGTCTCCTGATCTCCTTCAAACAGTTCAAGGAAGCTTGCCTGTGTACCGGTCGTTCCCTTGGAACCGAGAAGTTTCAGAGTGCTCATCACATATTCCAGATCCTCGAGATCCATCAGAAATTCCTGTGTCCAGAGTGTCGCACGCTTACCAACGGTCGTCGGCTGTGCAGGCTGGAAATGTGTAAATGCCAGTGTCGGCTGTTCTTTGTATTTATCTGCAAATTTTGACAGTTCTGCAATGACGTTTACCAGTTTTTTCTGAACCAGTTTTAAAGCTTCGGACATCACAATAATGTCGGTATTATCGCCTACATAGCAGGAAGTTGCACCCAGATGGATGATTCCTTTTGCTTTCGGGCACTGTACACCGTATGCGTACACATGGGACATAACGTCATGGCGTACCTGACGTTCTCTTTCCTTTGCCACATCATAGTTGATATCATCTTTGTGAGCTTTCAGTTCATCGATCTGCTCCTGAGTGATGTTCAGGCCAAGCTCTTTTTCTGTCTCAGCCAGAGCGATCCACAATCTTCTCCATGTGCGAAACTTCATATCCGGAGAAAAAATGTACTGCATTTCCTTACTGGCATAACGCTCCGAAAGGGGACTTACGTATCTGTCTGTACTCATGTAATTTACTCCTATCATCTCACTCGATTAACCGCAGGAGAAGTATCGCTGCGGTTAATCAGATTTCCTATCATTACGCAGAAATTATATAACATCGAACCATTAAAAGCAATCCCTTTATTCCTCTCCCTGATGAAATTTGCCAAGGAATTCTTTGATTCGTGTATTATTTGAAGAAAATACCTCCTGCGGAGTACCTTCCACAGCGATCACACCTTTATCCATAAAGATAACGCGGTCAGAAATATCTCGTGCAAAATTCATCTCATGAGTAACGATCACCATTGTAATATGAAGATCTGCAAGGGAACGGATCACGCGCAGCACCTCACCGGTCAGTTCCGGATCCAGTGCAGATGTCGGCTCATCAAAAAACAGAATCTTCGGATTCAGTGCAAGCGCTCTTGCGATTGCCACTCGCTGGCACTGGCCGCCGGAAAGCTGGTACGGATAAGCGTTTTCTTTATCGGATAATCCCATTTTTGCAAGAAGTTCTCTTGCTTCTTTGTAAACCTCATCTTTATTTCTTTTCTGCACATGGATCGGTGCATCAGTAATATTTTTCATTACCGTATAATGTGGGAACAGGTTAAAATTCTGAAATACCAGGCCAAAACAGGACTGAATTTCTTTTAACTGTGCTTTGTTCGGCAGACAGACTTTTCCGTTTTCTGTCCAGGCTGTTTTCTTTCCCATGTAGCTGATCTCACCATCATCGATCAGAGTCAGCAGTGTAGCGCAGCGAAGAAGTGTGGATTTACCGGAACCGGAGGAACCGATGATAGAAACGACCTCGCCTTCGTTTACATGAATTGACACGTCTTTCAAAACCTGAAGACCGTCAAATTCTTTTTTGATATGATTCATTTCCAGAAGACTTGTACTCAAAGCATTTCCTCCTAACGATAGTAATTCAGTTTCTTTTCAAACCATTCCATAACCCACGCGACTACGAAGTTGAAGATATAATAGAATACGCCGGCGATCACAAACGGAATAACGGTTGTCTGTGCAGCCGCAATCTGTTTGGCAAGGGCAAACATCTCAATATAGGATACGGAATAAACAAGGGATGTATCTTTTACAAGGGTAATAACCTCGTTTGTCACTGACGGCAGTACGATCTTGACCACCTGCGGAAGCACGATCTTAAAAAATGTCTGGCTCTTGTTATAACCGAGAAGCTGTGCAGCCTCATACTGACCAACCGGAATAGACTCAATTCCGGAACGGTAGATTTCCGCAAAATATGCTGCGTAGTTCAGGGAACATCCCAGAATGATCGCAGTAAACTTGTAGTTACCGATATTCATTCCCCAGAGGTAAAACGGTCCGAAGTACCACAGCAGCAGCTGCAGCATCAGAGGTGTACCACGCATAATAGAAATATAAGCTTTAATGATCCAGCTCAATGGTTTGAACCTGCTTACACGTCCAAAATAGACCACCATACCAAGCGGCAGGGAAAATAACAGTGTCAGACAAAAGATCAGCAGTGTCTGCCCGAACCCTACGGTAAGCTGTTGTAACATTACCTGAAAACTCATGTACTCTCCTCCATAAACCTACAAGAGGGATGCTACCCGGAAACCGGGAAGCATCCCATTTTGTATTCTTATTTTATTTCTTATTTCTCTTCTGCTGTATCTGCTTCAGTATCATCTGCCGCTTCTGTATCGTCTTTCGCATCATCTTTTGATGCATCATCAGAAGCTTTCAGTGTTACCATATCAGAAATTTCATATTTCTCTGCAAGCTCTGCAACTGTACCATCGTCTGCAAGTTTCTGAAGATCTGCATTTACGATGTCACAAAGTTCATCGTTGCCTTTCTTGAAGCCGATTGCATACTGTTCGGTATTCAGTGTCTCATCAAGGATCTTGAATCCCTCTCCACGGGAATTCAGCTGATATTTTGCAACTCCGATATCGATTGCAAGTGCATCCAGAGCTCCGGCCTGCAGTTCTGTAAATGCTGTATTGTAATCAGCAAATTCATTCAGAGAACCGAATGTATCAGCCAATTCTTTCTGTCCTCCCTCTTCTTCACTCTGAAGGAGATCCAGTGCTGCAGAAGCTGCCTGTACACCAACAGTCTTACCTGCAAGATCTGTCAGTTTGTCGATTCCGGAATCCTCTGCAACAACGATTACCTGGCTGTTGTCTACATATGGATCTGAGAATGTGTAATCATCCTCTCTTCCGTTCATGGTAAATCCGTTCCAGATACAGTCAATAGATCCGGAATTCAGTTCCATATCCTTGGAATCCCAGTTGATCGGTTTTTTCTCAAGTTTCCATCCCTCGAGATCACATACTGCCTGTGCCAGTTCAAGGTCAAATCCTGTATACTCGCCGTCATCGTCCATATAGCCATATGGCGGATATTCTGCATCAAAACCGACGATCAGTGTCTTGTCCTCGATTCCTGCCTGTACACTGACTGCAGATACCATTCCCATTGCCATTACTGCTGTCATCAATACTGCAACTGCTTTTTTCTTCATATCTCTATCTCCTCTTAACATATTTTCGTTATTTAGCACGTGGTCACTCTACCTCGTGAAAGTATTGATATCGTAACATACCGACTGTGCCATGTCAAGAGGATTTCTTCTAATACTCATCGGATATCGAAAATGGATGAAGCCTTTATTTGATTTTTACTCGTTTATAAGCGGATGCCTTCGCTTTCACTACTTTTGAGCCAGATTTTCTGATAGATACAACTTTGTAGTAATAATTCTTTTTCCTTTTTAAGGATTTTTTGTCTGTATAAGAAGTTTTTCCCGTTACTGTTGCCACTTTTTTATATTTACCGCGTGGACTGGTTGCACGATATACATAATAACCGGTTGCTCTACTTGCCTTTTTCCAGCGAATCGTTGCTTTGCGCTTGCCGGCTTTGATCGATGTAATCTTGGTTGCAGAAGGTTTCTTGACGGTGGATGTCTTGGTGGTGCTTGTTGACGGTTTCACTGTGGCGTTTGAATAGCTGGTAAGCGGAGTAGCGGTAAGCTGTAAGTGGTAGATGTCATCAACTGCATCATCCCAACTACAATTATAAACTTTAACAATCAAATCACCCGAGCATTTATCTACCGTCAATGTATCATTTGCCGTCACACGATATGATGTTTCACCAAAAGTTTTCCTGCTATTATATTCTATAAATTGAATCATCCAACTTCCCGGATTAGAAACGCTATCGTCTATTACAAATCTCAGGGAAATTTTATTATTTCCAGTCAATTTAAAATGATACCAGTCTACATCATTATAGCAATACAGTTTTCCCGTATATTGTTTATTGGTATATACAATATTTGCATTTGAAAGTGATTTCTCGCCACAATATATTTCTTGCTCCCATAAATCAGATGAAGAATGATTTATTCTTAAATTATAAATACTCTCCACTCCTTTTCCCGATCTCTGCTTTACTTTAAGATAATATTTTCCTGGTGCAAGTCCTATTTTGTAATTTATTGCTCCTGTCCAGCCCCAGGATATCAACTGATGTCTGTTAACATCTTCTAACACTATATCCCATTTAGAATCATATGTATTTTCTATACTTTTACAAAGTTCAATTTGTGTTAATCCACTTTGTGGTATTGTGAAGTAGTACCAATCCTGATCCTCCCAGACGTCTGCCTGTCCCCTAAGCCACGTATTCAACGGCAACTGGTTTGCCTGTGCCGGATTATCATTCGGCTCACTCTCCTGCAACATCGCTGCTTCTGTCTTTACTGTCGGTGAAAATGCAGCCACACACAGCGCCATCGTCAAACCTGTAAACATCAGTTTCGTAAGTTTTTTCACTCTTTCTCCTACCATAACTTTCCTCTCCTTCTGAGTAGTTTATATATGAATTTTCATATATCCATGTTAATCATGCACTAAATGTCATGGAAAGAACTTTTCCATTTTTTACTTTCAGTCTGACAGCCAAACCATTCAGTCTCTTGCAACACCTTAACGCTCCAGTCTTTGAAATTCGATAATTTCCATCGATTTCTGATGTATAATACTTTGTCGCAGAAGTTAACTTAAACGTTCTCTTTCCATATTTCTGGAAATTCTTTTTCGAATAAGTAAATGGAATCTTCTTTGCCTTGGAAAATGAACCATAAAACGTAATGGAATTTTTATTATAAGTAACTTTTGTCGTTCCCGGCAGCCAGTACTTGCTATTACCACTTCTGCCGCCTCTTTTGTGATTCAGCAAAGTGGCATAATATGTAGTTCCTGATGATTTTTTTGCTGCCTGCACTGGTTCTGTGTTCATGCATCCTATTACAATTCCAAGTGAAAGAATCACTGCCATAATTTTTAAAACTATATTAAATCCTTTTTGTTTCTTCATACTGGTTTCCTCCTCTGCTCTTATAAATACTGTTTTGCATTCTGGCGTTCTTTGTATAAATCAAGTGTATCCAGCGCCATCGGAATAAACGGAAGTACAAGCTGTACTCCAAGTACAAAGCCACCGGCAATCACAGCAATAACAACATCGAATAATACAAATGGTGTCAGCAGATATCCCCATTTGAAAACGCCTTTTGCAACTTTTAATGCCTTAAAGATACTTCCTGTTATCACCATCAATGCTATACCGCCGATCAGATAAATATCTCCTAAAAATGACGGTAATACGACTCCTGCAATTTCTTCAATTAATACAAGAATCAGAAGATAAGCTGCTGTTCCAATTGCTGCCCCTGCTTTAAATTTAAATTTCAGGTTTGTGTTCTCCAGATAATTTTTTGCTGCTGTTGTTTCCATAGTAAAATCCTCCTGTTATTTTATGTTTGTTTATAATTGATACCTGAACGCTCATTTTCAGGCTGATTTTTCTGCTTTTTTCTCCTTTCTACTCTATAGACGATTGAAAACAACAGCGGGTTTTATTTTTTCTAAAAAAATTTCAAAAAAATTTATTTTTTAATTCATATAATATCCCAGACTATTC